>NZ_JBSIBZ010000078.1:0-45587 GCF_058245575.1 Streptomyces sp. UF-297
CCGCCCCCCCCCCCCCCCCCCCCCCCCGGCTCAGCGGCGCCGTACCAGCGGGAACGGCAGCGTCTCGCGGATGGACAGACCGGTCAGGAACATCACCAGGCGGTCGACGCCGATGCCCAGACCACCGGTCGGGGGCATCGCGTACTCCAGGGCCTGGAGGAAGTCCTCGTCCAGCTCCATCGCCTCCGGGTCGCCGCCCGCCGCCAGCAGCGACTGGGCGGTCAGACGCCGGCGTTGCTCGACCGGGTCGGTCAGCTCCGAGTAGGCGGTGCCCAGCTCGGTGCCGAAGGCGACCAGGTCCCAGCGCTCGGCCAGGCGCGGGTCCTTGCGGTGCTGACGGGTCAGCGGCGAGACGTCGGTGGGGAAGTCCTTGTAGAAGGTCGGCAGCGTGGTCTTCTCCTCGACCAGCCGCTCGTACATCTCCAGGACGATGTCCCCGCGCCCGTTCTCGGGCTTGACCGGCACGCCCGAGGCGTCGCACAGGCGGCGCAGCCTCTCCTGGTCGGTGTCGGCCGTCACCTCCTCGCCCAGCGCCTCCGAGATCGCGCCGTAGACGGTCTTGACCGGCCAGATCCCCGAGATGTCGTGCTCGACGAGCTTGCCGTTCTTGTCCGCCTTGCGGGCGGTGGCGCTGCCGAACGCGTTGATGGCCGCGCCCTGGATCAGCTCCCGGGTCAGGTTGAGCATCACGTCGTAGTCGGCGAAGGCCTGGTAGGCCTCCAGCATCGTGAACTCGGGGTTGTGCTTGTAGGAGATGCCCTCGTTACGGAACGTGCGTCCCATCTCGAAGACCTTCTCCATACCGCCCACGCACAGCCGCTTGAGGTACAGCTCCGGCGCGATACGCAGGTACAGGTCCAGGTCGTAGGCGTTGATGTGGGTCTGGAACGGGCGGGCGTTGGCGCCGCCGTGGATCTGCTGGAGCATCGGCGTCTCGACCTCGAGGTAGCCGCGCTCGATCAGGCCCTGGCGCAGTGCCTGAACGGCGGTGCTGCGCGCCCGTACCGTCTCGCGCGCGTCCGGCGAGACGACCAGGTCCACATAGCGCTGACGGACCTTGGCCTCGGGGTCGGACAGACCCAGGCGCTTGTCGGGCAGCGGGCGCAGGCACTTGGCCGTCAGGCGCCAGCTGGTGACGAACACCGTCAGCTCGCCGCGGTCGGACGTGCCGACCTCGCCCTCGGCCTCGACGTGGTCGCCCAGGTCGATGTCGGAGCCGAAGCGGTCCAGCAGCTCCTGGCCGCTGTCCTGGCGGGTGAGGGCGATCTGCAGGTCGCCGGACCAGTCGCGCAGCTCGGCGAAGAGCACACCGCCGTGGTCACGGGTGAGCAGCACCCGCCCGGCGATGGTGACGACCTTGCCGGTACGGGCGCCGGCGGCCAGCGCCGGGTGCTCGTCGCGGACCTGCTGCAGGGTGTGTGTGCGCTGCACGCCCACCGGGTACGGGTCGATGCCCTCCTCGCGCAGCCGCTCCAGCTTGCGGTGGCGGATGCGCACCTGCTCGGGCAGCGCCGCCAGTTCGCGCTCGCGCAGCTCCTCCTCGCTGGCGGGCGGCTGCTCGGCCAGGCCCAGCTCGTCCAGGGAGGGCAGGCCCGCGGTGCTGGTCGGGGCGAGCACCCGGCGCTTGCTGTGGCCCTTGCCCCACAGCTTGCCCAGGCTCGGTACGGCCACGAAGCCCTCGGCGATACCGGAGGCCAGGCCGATACGGGCCAGCGCGCCGGTGTCGGCGTAGCACAAAAAGCGCGGGTACCACTCGGGGTCGTACTTGGCGTTGGAGCGGTACAGCGCCTCCAGCTGCCACCACTTGGAGAAGAACAGCAGCAGCCTGCGCCAGACCTTCAGGATCGGTCCGGCACCGATGCGCGCGCCCTCTTCGAAGGCGGCGCGGAAGACCGCGAAGTTCAGCGAGATACGGCGGTAGCCGAACTGTCCGGCCTGCACGCACAGCTGCGCGACCATGAACTCCATGACGCCGTTGGGCGCGCTGCGGTCACGGCGCATCACGTCCAGCGAGATGCCGTCCTTGCCCCAGGGCACGAAGGACAGCAGCGCGATCATGTTGCCGTCGCCGTCGAAGCACTCGGCCAGCAGGCAGTCGCCGTCCTCGGGGTCGCCCAGGCGGTCCAGCGCCATCGAGAAGCCGCGCTCGGTCTCGGTGTCGCGCCATGCGTCGGCCCGGTGGATGACCTCCTGCATCTCCTCGTCGGTGAGCGCCGAGTGGCGGCGGATGCGGACGGTGGCGCCGGTGCGCTCGACGCGGTTGACGGCCTGGCGGGTGACCCGCATCTCGCGGCCGTCCAGGTCGAAGTCCTTGACGTGCAGGATCGCCTCGTCGCCGAGCTGCAGCGCGCCCAGGCCGCAGCGCGCGTACGCCTTGGCGCCGTCCTCGCTGGCGCCCATGACGGCGGGCTGCCAGCCGTAGCGGCCGGCCAGCTTGATCCACTCCTGGATCGCGGGAACCCAGGCCTCGCGGTCACCGACCGGGTCACCGGAGGCCAGGCAGACACCGGCCTCCACGCGGTAGGTGACGGCCGCCTTGCCGCTGGGGGCGAAGACGACGGCCTTGTCGCGGCGGGTGGCGAAGTAGCCCAGCGAGTCGTCCCCGCCGTAGCGCTTGAGCAGGGCGCGGATGCGCGGCTCCTCGTCGCCGTGCAGGGCGGCTTCCATGCGCTGGGAGCGGAAGAGGACCAGGGCGGCGTTCAGCAGCGCGAGCGCGCCGAAGAGTCCGAGCAGGGTGTAGAGCCAGTGCGGCGGGTGGCCGGAGATGTGGCGCTCACCGGTGACCAGGCCACCGCAGACGCGGTTGAGGACCCACAGCAGACGGTTGCCGCTGCCGGCCTCCAGCGTGCCGGGCCACAGGGCGACCAGGCCCCAGCCCACGAGCGTGGCCACGGCCAGTCCGGCGACCAGCACCCCGCCGGCCCGCAGGAACGCGCCGCGCCGGGTGATCGCGTAGAACTCGCGGTGCGAGACCAGCAGCAGGATCAGTCCGGCCAGGCACAGGAACGGCGAGACGGCGTACTGCCAGTAGCCCGCCGACAGGATCACCACGTCGATCAGCAGCACCAGCGTCATGTACGCGGTGACGAACCACAGGGCGACCCGCTTGCGCGCGGTCATCGCCGCGGCCAGCAAGAAGAGGAACGCGGCGTACGCGAAGTTGGACTGCACCGGGACGGTGAGAGTGTCCAGCCAGTAGGTCACCGGCCGCAATGCGCGTCGCAGCGGGCTGATCAGCGCCGTCAGGGCGCAATACAGTCCGAGAAGACTGAAAAAGATGGCGAAGCCGTTGGGGACACGGCGTCGGAACCGTTCCCACGCCGTTATTTGGTCCTGGTCCTGCACGGTGCTCATTCCGTCACATTAGGCTCTGAAAGGGGTCAGCTGCTCGATGAGAGGGCGCTTTTTCGCTGCCACTCGGACCACTGGACCATCCAGTCCCCGAGTCCGTTGTTCTCCTTGGCGTTCCCCCGTACGGAGGACCCGGTGACCTCGAAGGGGTCACCGACGCGGACCTTGGAGTAAAGCCAGTCCGCGTCCGCGTCGGTCAGACCGATGCAGCCGGAGCTGTCGTTGATGCTGCCGACCTTGGAGGCATTCCACGGTGCGGCGTGGGCGTAAGTGCCCGAATTGGTCAGCTTCATGGCGTCGCGGACCATTTTGTTGTAGGCGTCACCCAGGCCGACGGTCTCGGAGTTCATGTTGATCGTGCCCTCTTTGGCCATCAGTGGGAAAATGCCCGTCCACGTGGAGTGCGTGGCGTCCGGTTTACCGGCAGAGAAGGGTATCTCCTTGATCGCCCTGCCGCTGTCCACGAACGTCAGGTGCTTGCTGTCGAGGTCCACCTTGACCACCTGGCTCGTGCCGATGGTGAACTTCAGGGCGTAGTCCTTGGCGAAGTATCGGCCGCCACCGGAGTCGATTCCGCTCAGGTCGGCCCGGAGGCTGACCTTGGTGCCGGGCTTCCAGTACTTCTCCGGCCGCCAGTCGACCCGGTCGCGGCCGCTGTAGTCCTTGACCCAGCCCCACGACCCGGTGGTGTTGTTGTCGGTGGAGACCTTCAGCTGCTTCTCCACCGCCGCCCGGTCGGTGACCGGGTGGTCGAAGGTGATCGTGACCGGCTGGGCCACACCGACCACCGCACCCTGGGAGCCGGGGCCCAGCGTCAGCTTGTTGAGCTTGTCGGCCTTGGCCGTCGTCAGCGACTCCTTGGCCTCGAACCGGCCGCCCTGGGCGTTCTTGGTCCTGGCGACGAGGGAGTACTTGGTGTCCGGCGCGGCCTTCGCGCTGGAGGTCCAGGTGCCGCCGTCCGCCGCGATCCGGCCCGCCAGCTGCTTGCCCTTGGGGTCGGTGACCACGACCTCGGTGAGCTCCCCGCCCGAGGCGCTCACCTTGAGCTGATCGCCCGCCTTCACCGTCCGGGTGCCGTCGGCCGCGCCGAGCGCGACCTTGACCGGCTTGCCCTGCTGGGCCGCGCCCGCGCTGCCGCCACAGGCACTCAGCGCGCCGATCCCGATCAGCGGCACCAGCGCCAGAGCGGCGCGGACGGTGCGGGGGTGCCGGGGAAGGCGGTGAGCGGGGGACTGGCTCATGGGCGTGCGGTCCGTCTTTCCTTCGGGTGAACGTCGGCGATGTCTGGCGCTAAGACGGAAAACATCGACTTCTCGTTGCGTTGAGTGATGTGATCCATGCCACTTCGCATGGTTGACGACATCACCCGGCACCCCTACGGTTCCCGCGTGTATCGCTTACGGGCCGCCCTGGCGGCGGCAGCAGCGCTCCTGACGGTCCTCACCGCCTGCGGTGACTCCGGATCCGGCAACGGCGGCAGCGGCAAGGGCAAGGGCAAGAACGGTGCGGACCGGGTCGAGATCGGCGCGCTCGCCATCGTGGACAACGCGCCGGTCCATCTCGCGCGGACCAAGGGCTTCTTCGCCAAGCACGGCATCGAGGCGAAGATCACTTCGGTGCAGAACGGCGCGGTGAGCATTCCGGGGGTGGTCGGCGGCCGCTTCGACTTCGGCTTCGCCAACGCGACCTCCCTGCTCACCGCCCGCGAGCGGGGGCTGCCGCTGAAGGTCGTGGCCAACGGCGTCGCCTCCACCGGCAGGGCGGGGCCGCGCCAGGACTACAGCGCGGTCGTGGTCGCCAAGGACAGCCCGGTCAAGAGCGCCCGGCAGCTGGCGGGCCGCACCATCGCCGTCAACCAGCTCAAGAACATCGGCGACACCACCATCCGCGCCACCGTCCGCAAGGCCGGCGCGGACCCCTCGACGATCAAGTTCGTCGAGATGCCGCTGCCCGACATGAACGCCGCGCTCGCCTCCGGCCGGGTCGACGCCATCTGGACCGCCGAGCCCTTCATGGCCCAGGCCGTCGCCCAGGGCTCCCGCGAGGTGGCCTGGCCCTTCGCCCAGGCCACCCCCGACCTGACCGTGTCCATGTACTTCACCACCGACAAGCTGGTGCGCGAGCGCCCCGACCTCGCGCGCCGCTTCACCGCCGCGATCAACGAGTCCCTGGCCTACGCCCAGAGCCACCCCCAGGCCGTACGGGACGTCCTGCCCACCTACACCAAGATCCCGCCGCAGGTCATCCCCAAGATCGTGCTGCCGAAGTTCCCGACGCGGATCAACCGCGATTCCCTACAGGCCGTCGCGGACCTCGCCCGCGGCGACGGCGTCCTGACCAAGCGCGCCGACCTCGACGCCCTGCTCCCGTGAGGGAGCGGCACGCCCCGGCCGGACCGCGCGCGGCGGCGTACGGGCTGGCCGGACTGGCGGGCCTGTTCGCCGTCGCCGAGGCCGTCCCCCGGCTCGGCCTGGTCGACCGCCGCCATCTGCCGCCGGCCACCGCCGTCCTGCGCCGCCTCGCCCAGGAGTGCGGCGACGCCGGGCTGTGGACCGCCCTGGGCCAGACCCTGCGCTCCTGGGCGCTGGGCCTGGCCATCGCCTTCGCGCTGGCCCTCGCCGTCGGCCTGGTCATCGACGCGGTGCCGGGGCTGCGCGCGGCCACCGCCTCCACCATCGACTTCCTGCGCCCCATCCCCTCCGTCGCCCTGATCCCGCTGGCCACCCTCCTGTACGGCGCGGAGCTCGGCTCCACCCTCCTGCTGGTGGTCTACGCCGCCTTCTGGCAGGTCCTCATCCAGGTCCTGTACGGCGTCGCCGACATCGACCCCGTCGCGCGCGAGACCGCCCGCAGCTACCGGCTGGGGCGCTGGGCCTACCTGCGCCACCTGGTGTGGCCCACCGCCCTGCCGTACGTGATGACCGGGCTGCGGCTGGCCGCCTCGGTGGCCTTCATCCTGGCCGTCACCGCCGAACTGGTCATCGGCAGCCCGGGGCTGGGGCTGCGCATCCAGCTCGCGCAGTCCGGCGGCGCGGTCACCGAGGTCTACGCGCTGATCGTGCTGGCGGGCCTGGTCGGCGTCGCCGTCAATACGGCGGTGCGCCTGGTGGAGCGGCGGGTGCTGGCCTGGCACCCGTCCGTACGCGGCGAGGTGCCCCGGTGAAGCGGCGGGCCGCGCGGCTGCTGCGCGCGCTGGGCCTGCCCGCCGTGCTGATCCTGGGCTGGTGGGCCTACAGCGCCGCTCGCCCCGGCTTCTATCTGCCCTCGCCCGCCGCCGTGGCCACCGCCTTCGCCGAGGTGTGGTTCAGCGACCGGATCACCCAGGACGTGCTGCCGAGCCTGGGCCGGCTGCTGGCCGGGTACGTGCTCGCCGGGCTGCTGGGCATCGCGCTCGGCCTGGCCATCGGTTCCTCGCGCGCCCTGCGGGCCGCCGCCGAACCCGTCCTGGAGTTCTTCCGCGCCATCCCGCCGCCCGTCCTCGTGCCGCTGATCATGCTGCTGGCGGGCCTGGACACCGCGATGAAGATCCTGGTGATCGTCTCCGGCTGTCTGTGGCCGGTGCTGCTGAACACGGTCGAGGGCGTACGGGCGGTGGACGAGGTGCTGGCCGACACCGGCCGCTGCTTCGGGCTGCGCGGCCCCGCCCGGCTGTGGCACCTCGTGCTGCCCGCGGCGAGCCCGCAGATCATGGCCGGGCTGCGGCAGGCGCTGTCCATCGGGATCATCCTCATGGTCGTCGGGGAGATGTTCGCCAGTACCTCCGGCATCGGCCACACCGTCGTCCTCTTCCAGCGCGGCTTCGCCATCCCCGAGATGTGGAGCGGCATCGCGGTCCTGGGCCTGATCGGATTCGGGCTCTCGCTGGCCTTCGGGGCCGCGGAACGCCGCATACTGTCCTGGCATTCGGACAGCGGCAGGGGCGGCGGCGACCGGGAGAACGATGCTTGAGATCGACGGGCTGGGCAAGACCTACACCGGGCGCGGCGGCGTCGAGGCCTTGCGCCGGATCGACTTGACGGTGGCCGAGGGCGAACTGGTCTGTGTCGTGGGGCCGTCCGGCTGCGGCAAGAGCACCCTGCTGCGCTGTGCCGCGGGCCTGCTGGCTCCCACCACCGGGCAGATCCGCCTGGCGGGACGCCCCGTTCACGGCCCGCCGCCGGGCACGGCCGTGGTCTTCCAGGAGTACGGGCGCAGCCTTTTTCCGTGGATGACGGTGTGGCGCAACGTCGAACTCCCGCTGCGCGCGAAGAAGGTGGGCGCGGCGCGGCGTCGTGTGCTGGTCGAGGAGGCGCTGGCGCAGGTGGGGCTCGCCGAGGCCGCGGCCGCCCATCCCTGGCAGCTCTCCGGCGGTATGCAGCAGCGGGTCGCCCTCGCCCGGGCCATCGCCTACGAACCCCAAGTGCTGCTCATGGACGAGCCGTTCGCCGCCGTGGACGCGCAGACCCGCGCCGAGCTGGAGGATCTGCTGCTCGCGCTGTGGCGGCGCCTGGGCATCACCACCGTGGTGGTCACGCACGACATCGACGAGGCGGTCTATCTGGCGCAGCGGGTGGTCGTCCTCACGGCCGCGCCCACCGTCGTCCAGGAGGATCTCGCCGTCGAACTGCCGGGGCCGCGCGACCAGATCACCACCCGCTCCGACCCGCGTTTCGCGCGTCTGCGGGCGCATCTGTACGCGCAGATCAAGCAGGCCAAAAGCCTGGAGGGCGGCGCGGTGACCCGCGACGATCACCTGTATGGAGCACCGGACAGCGAACCGGACAAACCGCGCAATGCGCAAAAATAGCCGCCAATCGCTGCCTCGATCCGGCAGCGGAGGAGGTTTCCCATGACTCTTTCCGTCTCGGTCGTCGTCCTGCTCGCCATCCTCGCCGCCACCCTTCTGCGCAGCGGAAAGCTCAGGTTCTCGCACGCTCTGGTCTGCACACTGCTCGGCTTCTACCTCGCGGGCTCCGGCATCGCGCCGGACATCCGCAACGGGCTCCAGGGCGCGGCGCACGCCGTCTCCAGCGTGCGCCCGTGACGCGGGCGCGCCCCGCGGAACGGTCAACTCCCTTGCCCGGCAAGGGAGTCCACCCCACGGGGCGCCGCCGCTGACGTATCCCCGCCGCTACAGGCCCGGCAGCAGGCCGTAGGTGGACAGGGCGATCAGGAGGATGGTCCCGGCCACCGCCGCGATGATCACCCAGGAGGAGAAGCTGGTCCGCCGCGACGGCGTGCGCCGCTCCCGCCGCTGCTTGTTCCGGCCCTGCTGCCTCTTCTGCTTCCTTCGGCCCCGCGGCTCCTGTGCGCGCGGCTGCCGCTGGGGTCTTCGCGGCGCCTCTGCGTCCGTCGCGGCCTCCGCCAGCAGGCGGCGGCAGGCCGCGGCCAGTTCGGTCGTGCCGTGCGCGAGCGGGATCACCGCCTCCGAGCGGGCCGGGGCGGTCGTCCCGCCCTCCAATATGCGCCCCGCGCGCAGCAGGACCTCGCCGCGCGAACCGGTCGGCGCGATGCTGATCCACCGCTGGACGTGGTCCCCCCGGATGATCATGGTGCCGGCCCGGTCGCGGTACACGGTGTGCTGCTGCCACAGGACGGCCGCCAGCTGATGGGCCGTCTCGGCCAGGTGCGTACGCAAGGTCCCCCCTTGTCGTAGTGATACGGACAAGATCCGCACCCTACCGTCAGGTATATACCAACAAGAGGGCAGGTCTACCGGTCGCGGGCGAAGACGCCTATCGCGTTGGGCACGGGCCGTTCGGCCCCGCCCGACGGATGGTTGCGCACGCTCACCCGCTCGCTTCCCGGCTCGCGGGCCACCAGGGTAGAGGACCCGCCGCCGTCCAGATTCACCGCGTCCCGCGCACCCAACTCGCGCATCAAAAGGGCGAGTTCGCTCACCGTCAGACCGGCGTTGCCCGGCGCGCCGTCCAGCGCGAGCAGCCGCAGTACGCGGCCGTGCTCGCCGATGCCCGCGGCGGAGCGGATGGCGGCGGCGACGGTGTCCAGGCCGTCCAGGGGCCGCTGCGCGCGCAGGATCGGGAAGCCGCCGACCGCGAAGCGCAGCGGCACCGGGTGCCGGGCGGCCAGCCGGTGCGCCACCCGCACCGGGTCGCCGACCGCCAGCTTGCGCAGCCAGCGCGCCCCCTCCTCCCGCCCGACGAGCACGACGCTGCCCTCGGCGACCCCGCCCCGCCCCGGCACCTCGGCGACCTGGCTCACCCGCCCCTGCCGGACGGTGACCTCATAGGTCTCGGCGCTGCACGGCGCGGCCCGGTCGGTGTCGGTGCCGCAGGTCGCCCGGATGCGCGAGGTGGGCCCCCACAGCGGGGTGTACGCGCCGATGCCGTCCACCGGCAGGGCGTACTGGTTCAGGCCGCGCAGCCGCAGCGGGCCCTGCGGGGTGAGCGCCACGCCGTACAGCGTCAGCCGGTCCACGCGCGCCCGGCGGTCGCGGCCCACGCCGATGACGTCTTGGGCGCTGGTGCCGGGCGGCAGCGCCGGGCCGAAGCGCTGCCCGTCGGGCACCGCCGCCTTGAGCCGCATGCCCGAGGCGATCGCCGGGCCGACCGGGGCGCCGGTCGGCTCCACGCCCGGGTGCTGGGTCTCCACGATGTTGAAGAAGTCGCCGTTGACGGCGGCCACCGCGCCGCGCAGATCGGCCTGTTGGGACACCACCTGGCGGGCGCCGACCGCGCCCGCGTACAGCAGGTCCACCGCCACCCGCGGCTCGGTGAGGTCGACGGTGAGCAGATGGCCGCGGGCCGTGCCGCGCGGCACCGTCACCGAGAAGGCGCGGTACTCCACCCCGGGGGCTATGGGCGCACCGCCCGCCACCCGCACCCTGGCGTCCGCGGAGGCGGCCGACACCCCGCCGGCCACGCCGCCCCCGACCAGCACGCCCCACGCCACCAGAACCGTCAACGCCGTACGCACACGGCCGAACCGCAGCTTCACGATCCCCCCAGAGGTCCCGCCAACTGTCGCACGGGGCAGGGGAGTTCACCATGGCGCGGGACGGGCGGAAGGGGGCGCCGCCGGTGTCAAGACGCCCGTCAGGACACCTCAGCCGGACTGCTCGCGGGGGTCGTCGTGCGCGGGCGTACGCAGCTCGTCGAGGACGTCGCGCAGGGTGTCCTGCGGTACGGAGGGCAGCAGCATCGCCGTGGCCAGGGTCAGGCGGCCCAGGACGAAGGTGGTGTCAGGGGTGGTGCGAATCAAGGTGCGTACACCGTCCACGTCGCCGTCCCGCAGCGCTTCGAGCAGCAGGGCCACGTCCGGAGCGGCCTCCTCGTCGGTCTCCACCCAGTGCGCGTCGTCGGGGGACTTGCGGGCGAGATGGCGCAGCACCTGGTCGGCGACCTCGGCCCGGTAGGCCTTGCGCACCGCCTCGTTGGCGACCCAGGCGAGCGCGGAGACCAGGTCCCGGCTCTCCTCCGCGGTCATCTCCTGCGGCAGAGCCTCGTCGAACGCCTGCTGGTTGCCGTGCCGGAAGGCCAGCAGGAGACGGCCCGCCCTGGCCTTCGCCGCAGCGACACTGGTGTCTGATATCTCGCCACTCACCCGTAAAGCCTATCGGTGCGGCATCTGTCCCCCGTGGCGCGACCTGCCCGGCGCGGGCGGCGTGATGTCCGTCTCAGGCCGCCTTGACCAGGGACATGTAGTGGGACCAGTCCCAGTACTGGCCGGGGTCGGTGTGGTCGGAGCCGGGGACCTCGGCGTGGCCGATGATGTGCCGCCGGTCCTTGGGGATGGCGTAGCGGTCACAGATCGCGGCGGTCAGCAGGGCCGACTGCCGGTACATCACCTCGGTGAACCACTTCGGGTCGCTCACCCAGCCCTCGTGCTCGATGCCGATGCTGCGGGTGTTGTAGTCCCAGTTGCCGGCGTGCCAGGCGACATCGCGCTCGCGCACGCACTGTCCGATGTAGCCGTCCGCGGACCTGACGACGTAATGGGCGGAGACCTTCTTGGCCGGATTCTGGAAGATCCTGATGGTGTCGGCGTAGGACTCCTGGGTGACGTGCACCACGACGAACTGGACGGGGTACTGCCGGGGCCGGTCGGCGACGGTGTAGTTGGCGGAGCTGGCCGGGGTCCAGTGGGTGGGCGGGTAGTCGGCGCGGGAGGCGGCGCGGGCGGCGCCGGCCGGGGTGAGCGCGGCCGCCGCCGCGGCGAGGGCGGCGCCCTGGAGGAGGCGGCGGCGGGAGGGCCGGCTGCGCGCGGGTTCCATACGGAGCTCCTGTCTGTGCCGGCGACCGGAACTGAAGGTCGCGTACATGTCAGGCGGACGCGGTGAGTTCATCATGCGCAACCGCGCCCGCCGTGCCAAGGAGACGGCCGCACCGCCAATGGCCTGACCAATGGCCCGCCTTTCGCTCAACGGCCGCCTCCCCCACCCCCTCGCGGACGAGGAGCGGGGGAGGGGCGCGTGACGACGGAACCCGGTGCGGGGGTCAGTGGCCGATCTCGACGTCCTCCAGGATGCCGAGGGCGTCGGGGACCAGGACGGCGGCGGAGTAGTAGGCGCTGACCAGGTAGCTGATGATCGCCTGGTCGTTGATGTTCATGAAGCGCACCGACAGGCCCGGCTGGTACTCGTCCGGGATGCCGGTCTGGTGCAGGCCCACCACGCCCTGGTTCTCCTCGCCGAGCCGCATCGCGATGACGGAGCTGGTCTGGTCGGGGTTGATCGGGATCTTGTTGCAGGGCAGCAGCGGTACGCCGCGCCAGGCGCGCACCTCGGCGCCGCCGAACTCCACGCCCGAGGGGTAGATGCCGCGCGCGTTCCACTCCCGGCCGATCGCCGCGATGGTGCGCGGGTGGGCCAGCAGCACCTGCGTCTTGCGGCGCCGGGCGAGCAGCTCGTCCAGGTCGTCGGGGGTGGGCGGGCCCGAGCGGGTGTGCAGGCGCTGCTTGAGGTCGGCGTTGTGCAGCAGCCCGAACTCGCGGTTGTTGATCATCTCGTGTTCCTGGCGCTCGCGCAGCGCCTCGATGGTCAGCCGCAGCTGCTGGTCCAGCTGGTTCATCGGGTCGTTGTAGAGGTCGGCGACCCGGGTGTGGATCTTCAACACGGTCTGCGCGACGCTGAGTTCGTACTCCCGCGGGGTCTGCTCGTAGTCGGCGAAGGTGGCCGGCAGCACCGGCTCGCCGACGTGGCCGGAGGTGACGTCGATGGCGGCCTCGCCGTGCTTGTTCTGCGGCGGTACGAGCGCGGAGCGGTAGCTCTCGATGTGGTCGCGCAGCCCCTCGGACTGCCCGGCGACCGCCTCGAACTCGGCGCGCGTCAGGGAGAGTACGGTCACCCGCGTGACGGCCTTGACCGAGTGCTCCCAGATGGCGTCCGGCGCCAGCAGCGCCGCCTCGCCGACGTAGTCGCCGTCCGCGAGCACGCCGAGCGTGGTGTCGGAGCCGTACTTGCCCTCCCCGACGCGGTCGAGCTTGCCGTGCGCGATCAGGATGACCCGGTCGGTGGGCCGCCCCTTCTCCACCAGCACGTCGCCCGGCGCGTACTCCTGCTGGACGAAGCGGCCGGCCAGCGCCTCCAGGACGGGCTGGTCCTCGAAGCTGCGCAGCGGCGGCAGTTCACGCAGTTCGGCCGGGATGACCCGGACCTCGGCACCGGTGGTGGTGAACTCCACCTGGCCGTCGCCGATGGTGTGCGTCAGGCGGCGGTTGACGCGGTACGTACCGCCGGAGACCTCGGTCCACGGCAGGACCTTCAGCAGCCAGCGGGAGGAGATCCCCTGCATCTGCGGCACGGTCTTGGTGGTGGTCGCAAGATTGCGTGCCGCGGCCGTTGCCAGGCTCGACGCGGCGGTGGCGGAGTCGGAGCCGTCCAGCTCGGGCGTGGGGTCGACCGAAGTGGTCATGGGAGATACTCACCTATTCCTGTGCAAGTGCGTTACGGGTGGCTGTGCTGCGGGACGGCTGAGGGTCCCGGCGCGCGCCGGAGCCGGCGGGGCGCCCGGAGTCCGGGTGCGGATCGAGCCACGCCTCAGATGGCGTGAATAATTCGAGCAGTGCGAAATGTTGCGTCGGCCACGCCAAAATTTCCTCAAATCTTTTCTCGGTCCTTGACGTCACGCGGAGTTCGTCAGTGGCCGACCTCCACGTCCTCCAGAATTCCCAGTGCGTCCGGGACGAGCACGGCCAGCGAGTAGTAGGCGCTGACGAGGTAATTGAGGAGCGCCTTGTCGTTCACGCCCATGAAACGCACCGACAGGCCCGGCTGGTATTCGTCGGGAATACCGGTCTGGTGCAGACCGACCACGCCCTGGTCCGCCTCGCCGGTGCGCATGACCAGGAACGAGCTGGTGCCCTCGGCGGTCACCGGGATCTTGTTGCACGGGAAGATGGGGACGCCGCGCCAGGAGGGCAGCGAGTGCCCCATGAAGTCCACCGCCGTCGGATACAGGCCACGGCTGCTGCACTCCCTGCCGAAGGCGGAGATCGCCTTGGGGTGGGCGAGCAGGAAGCCGGGCTTCTTCCAGACCGTCGCCAGCAGCTCGTCCAGGTCGTCGGGGGTGGGCGGGCCCGAGCGGGTGGGGATGCGCTGCCGGAGGTCGGCGTTGTGCAGCAGCCCGAACTCGCGGTTGTTGACCATCTCGTGTTCCTGGCGCTCGCGCAGCGCCTCGATGGTCAGCCGCAACTGCTGCTCGACCTGGTCCATGGGGTCGCTGTAGAGGTCGCCGACGCGGGTGTGGGTGCGCAGCACGGTCTGCGCGACGCTGAGTTCGTACTCGCGCGGCGCCAGGTCGTAGTCGACGAAGGTGTGCGGGATGACCGGCTCGCCGTGGTGGCCGGAGGCCAGTGCCACGGCGGCCTCGCCGCTGGCGTTGTGCGGCTGCTCGGGCCGGGCGGCGTACTGGTCCAGGTGCTCGCGCAGCGACGGCGAGCGGTCGGCGATCTCCTGCGCCGCCGCCAGCGGCAGTTCGACGACGGTGACCCGGGTCACGGCCTTGTAGGTGGCGCTCCAGGCGGTGTCGGCATCGGTGAGCTGGATGTCTCCCAGGTGGTCGCCGCCGGCGAGGGCGGCCAGCACCGCCTGGTCGCCGTACTTGCCCCTGCCGAGCCGGTCGACCCGGCCGTGGGCGATCAGTACCAGGCGGTCGGCGGGCTGTCCCTCCTCGGCGATCACATCGCCGGGGGCGTACTCGTGCTGGGTGAAGCGCTCGGCGAGCGCGCTGAGCGCCGCGCCGTCCTCGACGTCACGCAGTACGGGCAGTTCGCGTAGTTCGTCCGGGATGACCGCGACCTCGGAGCCGCTGACCTCGAAGTCGATGCGGCCGTCGCCGACGGTGTAGGTCAGGCGGCGGTTGACGCGGTACGTGCCGCCGGAGACCTGGACCCAGGGCAGTAGCCGCAGCAGCCACCGGGAGGTGATGCCCTGCATCTGCGGGACGGTCTTGGTGGTGGTCGCCAAATTCCGCGCGGCGCCGGTGGCCAGACTTGAATTCTTGGAATCGCCTTCGAGGCCGGGAAGTGTCACTTCCGGAACAGTCACAGTCGCCCCATCGATCGCTGATACCTGAACAAATATCGTTCGCCGAACAGCGAAGATAGTGCCGCTGTTTTTATCGACACAATCGCTCGAATGAGTGGACTAGAACCGAATCCGGCTGGATAGGTTTAGCGGATTCCATTGCGGGGGATGCAGCCGGAGCCTATGTGCCCCAGAGGGCGGCGGACGGTCAAGAGCCAAGAGGGGCAGGGGAGTTGGCCTTACAGCCCACCGGACCCGCGGCGTCAGCCGTACGGCAGCGCCTCCACGGCCTCCAGCGTCCGCTCCAGCCGCTCCCAGGCCGCCGCGTCGCGCTCCACCGGCCCGTACTCCTCGCCCCGCGCCGTGCCCCACCGCCTGGCCACCGCCGCCGGATCCATCCCGAACAGCAGCCCGGCGGCCTGCGCCGCGGCGCCCAGCGCCACCAACTCCTGTGCCCCGGGCACCACTACGGGCCGCCCCGACAGGCGGCGTACGGTCTCCCGCCAGGCCTGCCCCTTGGCGCCGCCGCCGATCAGCAGCAGCGGGGCGCGGGCGTCGGCGCCCTGGTCCAGGACCAGATCGAGCGCCCGCAGCAGCGCGAAGACCGCGCCGTCGTACGCGGCTTGCAGCACCTGGCCGCCGGTCGTGGCGTGCCGCAGGCCGTGCACCAGGCCCGAGGCGTGCGGGAGGTTGGGGGTGCGCTCGCCGTCCAGGAAGGGCAGCACGACCGCCGAGCCGCCCGCCTCCACGGCCTCGCGGTCGCGGCCCAGCAGGGCGGCCATCCGGTCCACGGCCAGCGTGCAGTTGAGGGTGCAGGCCAGCGGCAGCCAGTCGCCGCGCGCATCGGCGAAGCCCGCGACGGTGCCGGTGGGATCGGCGGGCCTGCGGGTGGCGACGGCGTAGACCGTGCCGGAGGTGCCCAGGCTCAGTACGGGGCGCCCGGGGCGCAGCCCGAGGCCGAGCGCCGCCGCCATGTTGTCGCCCGTCCCGGCGGCCACCAGCGCGCCCTTGGGCAGCGGCAGGTCCTCGGCGCGTACCGTGCCCGCCGCCTCGCCGGGGAGCGCGACCCGCGGCAGCAGGGCGGGGTCCAGGCCGATGTGGTGGAGCACTTCCTGGTCGTAGCGGCCGGTGAGCGAATCCCACCAGCCGGTGCCGGAGGCGTCACCGCGGTCGGTGACCGCCTGGCCGGTGAGCCGCTCGGTCAGGTAGTCGTGCGGCAGCCGTACCGCGGCCGTCGCCGCCACCGCCGCCGGGTCGTGCTCGCGCAGCCAGGACCACTTGGCGGCGGTGAAGGAGGGGCCCGGCACGCTGCCCATGCGGCGCGCCCACTCCGGTGCGCCGCCCAACTCCTCGATCAGGCGCAGGCTCTGGGGCGCGGGGCGCACATCGTTCCACAGCAGCGCGGGACGCACCGGCGCTCCGGCGGCGTCCAGTGTGACCAGGCCGTGCTGCTGGCCCGCGACCGAGACCGCCGTCGCCCGGGCGGCCGGGCCGCCGCACCGGCGCAGCGCCTCGCCGAGCGCCTGCCACCACTGCGCCGGATCGCTCTCCTTGCCCGCGCCGCCCGGTCCGCCCCGGACGGTGTGCGGGGCCTGTCCGCGCGCGATGACCCTGCCCGTCTCGGCGTCCACCACCAGGGCCTTGGTGGACTGGGTGGAGCTGTCCACACCGACGACGAGCGGTCCCGCTGCCGTTGTGCCCATCGTGCTCTCCCTGTGTGCCGCGCCGCAGCGCCCGGGTCCTGCCGTCGGCGCCAGGGACACCCGGGCGCTGCGGCATAGTAATTCGGCCGCGCCCGGGAAGATACGGGTGTGTCATCCAGGAGGCGGGCGCGGAGCGGAGAGCCCGCGCAGCGCGCTGCCGGGGAGCGCGGGCGCACCGGCGCGCGCCCTGTCCAGCGCCCGGTAGCTGCGGGCCGCCGGTGCCGCCCGCACGTCATTGGCGGACAAAACTGCCCTCTTCGGTCGCAGTGGTTCCGGGCGACCGTGGTCGGCCAGGTCTTTTGGCACTGCGTTCGGATTCGGCTTTGTACCGGCTTTGTCACTGTGGTCATCAGGAGCGCCGGGAGAGGCGATCATTTGTGTCATGAGTTTTCCCGCACCTCCGCCGCAGCAGCCACCCCATGACAACCAGGGTGGGTTCGGCCCGCCTGCCGGCGGCTTCGGGCCGGGCCCTGGCCCCTACGGCCCCCCTGCCGGAGGTCCGCCCGCCGGTGGCCCGCCCCCGCCCGGCGGCTTCGGCCCCCCGGCGGGCGGCGGTTACGGTCCTCCCGGACCCGCGGGCCCCGGCGGCCCCGGCGGTTCCTGGCCCCCGCCGGCCCCGCCCGGACCGCCCGTGCCGCCCAGCGGCGGCGGGAACGGCGGGAAGATCGCGGCGATCATCGCGGCCGGTGCGGTCGTGCTGGCGGGCACCATCGCCGGTGTGGTGATCGCCACCGGCGACGACGACCCGCCCGCGCCCCCGCAGGCGGGCGGGACCAACTCCTCCCCCTCGCCGTCCGTGAGCAGCACGCCCTCCCCGTCCCCGTCGGACAGCTACAACAACCCCTCGGGCTCGGACAGCTACTCCAGCCCGTCGGCCACCCCCGACGGCGGGAAGATCTCCTATTTCCAGCTCAAGCGGGGCGACTGCTTCAACGTCTCGGGCAGCGGCAACGGCTACAACGAGTCCAAGTCCTGCTACTCCCCGCACGACGCCGAGGTCGTCTCCATCCACCAGCTCTCCTCGGGGCTGACCACGGACACCGAGATCAAGGCCAAGGCCTCGGAGCTGTGCAAGGCGGACCTGGCGCGGGTGGGCCGCCGGCAGCCCGCCGGGACCGCCGAGGGCACCTACGTCCAGTTCCCCAACGCCCGCGGCTACCGGATCGGCATCAAGTCCGTCAGCTGCAGCATGACGGGCAACAAGGACAACACCCGAAAGCTCACCAAGCCGCTTTCCTGAGCCGGACGGTGGTCACGGTCGTTCTCACCCCGCTGTCCACGAGACGGCCCCGGTCATCGAAGGCGCCGGGGCCGTCCGTCATGCCGAAGTCGTTGTCGTTGACCAGCGTCAGCGTGCGCGGCCCGGTGACGGCGATCCCCTCGATCTTGCCCGGTACGCCCGCCACCTTGCCCAGGTCCACCACCAGGCGCTTGGCCAGGGCGGGCACCGCGTCCCCGGACTCCTCCAGGGAGGGCGTGCTCGCCGGGTCGTCCCAGCGCGAGCCGAGGATGCTGTCCCGCTCGCGCAGGCGCACCAGGTGCAGCCGGGCCGTGCGGTCGGTGCGCTCCTGGACCAGCAGCCGGTCGCGGCCCACCGCCACCACGGAGGAGATCTTCAGCTCGGAGGTGTCCTTCTCGCCGGGGTCGACCACGCCCACCGGGTCGAAGCGGTAGGCGTATTCGGCGGTGACGGCGCGCTCGGCGGGGGAGAAGCGCAGCAGCCGCGTCGTACGGGAGGCCTCGCCCGCCGCCTTGCCGGGGAGCGAGAGCGGGCTCTGCAGCGCCGCCACCAGGTCGCCGTCCGGCAGCAGCGCCAGGCCCTCGAAGCCGCGGTTGGCCTTGCGCGCCAGGAAGGCGCCCGGCAGCGCCTCGATCACGGGATAGCCGGTGCCCGTCAGCCGCAGCCCCTTGGGTACGTAGCGGGCCAGCACCCTCCCGGAGGCCGACACATGGACCAGCGAGGGACCGTACTCCTCCGCCAGCCAGAAGGTGCCGTCGGCGGCCCGCACGATCCCCTCCGGGTCCAGCCCGTCGGCGCGGTAGGGCAGCGGCCGGGAGGCGTCATAGGTGTACGGGGCCTCGTCGCGGCCCTTCTGGTTGGGCAGCCCCGTCACGGCCCGGCCCGAACGGGTGGTGATCGGCACGGACGTGAGGACCGTGGCCCGCTTCCCGCGCACCTTGATCTTGACGATGGCCGGGTCGAAGCCGGGCACCGGGAAGGTGCGCCGCTTGGTGCCGTCCACCTTGATCTGCCCGTTGGGCCCGCGGTCGGTGACGGTCCAGAACTCCCCGGGGCGCCCGGCCGGGAACAGGTCGCTGCCGATGCCGCCGAGCCGTATTTCGCGGTCGTCGGCCACGCTGCCGGGGAGCATGGCGTTGCTGAACGCGCCCAGCGGGACGTCCTGGAGCGTCGCCGTGCCGGTCACCGTGGCGGGCGGCGGCCCGGCCTGCGCGGCGCCGCTGCTCGCCGCGGCCGAGGCGAGCAGCGCCAGAGGCAGCGCCAGGACGAGCGGACGGCGCAGCACACGAGGGGACATGGGACCTCCAGAGACACCCGGCACACGGACCGGCCCAGCGTCCTCGCCCCGTTCGAACGGCAGGTGAACTGCGGGCGAGCGCCGGCCGAACCGCGCACCGGCCGCCTCAGCGGTCCACGCGCTTGGTGTTGGGCCCGGTGTCCGCCACCTCCCCGACTCGGGCGGCGGCCGGGTCCAGCACCCGCGCCAGGAACGTCCGCGTCCGCTCGTGCCGCGGATGCCCCACCACCTGCTCCGGCACGCCCTCCTCCACGATGACCCCGCCGTCCAGGAACACCACCCGGTCGGCGACCTCGCGCGCGAAGCTCATCTCGTGGGTGACCACCAGCATCGTCATGCCCTCGTCGGCCAGCGTCCGCATGACCGCCAGCACATCGCCCACCAGCTCCGGGTCCAGCGCCGAGGTCGGCTCGTCGAAGAGCATCAGCTCCGGGTCCATGGACAGCGCACGGGCGATGGCCACCCGCTGCTGCTGCCCGCCGGAGAGCTGCGCAGGGTAGGCGGACTCCTTGTCGCTGAGCCCCACCCGCTCCAGATTGGCCCGCGCGATCCGCTGTGCCTCGGCCTTGTCGCGCCGCAGTACCCGCTGCTGGGCGATGGTGAGGTTCTTCAGCGCCGTCAGGTGCGGGAAGAGGTTGAAGGCCTGGAAGACCATGCCGATGCGCCGCCGCACCCGGTCGATGTCCGCGTCCGGGTCGGTGACCAGCGTCCCGGCGACCGACACCTGCCCCGAGGTCGGCTCCTCCAGCAGGTTCACACAGCGCAGCAGCGTCGACTTGCCCGACCCGGAGGGGCCGATCAGACAGACCACCTCGCCGCGCCCCACCGAGAAGTCGATGCCGCGCAGCACCTCCAGGTCACCGAAGGACTTGTGCAGATCCCGTACGTCGATCGCGGCCCCGGAGGCCTCCCGGGGCACATCGTCGTGTACTGCCCGACCGTTGCTCACCGCGCTCACCTGGCTCTCGCCGTACGGGCCTCCAGGCGCCGGACCAGATGGCCCAGCGGGAGGGTGATGACCAGATACAACAGGCCCGCGACCAGGATGGGGGTCAGGCTGCGGTACTGATTCAGGGCCTGCCGGCCGAACTTCGCCAGCTCGTACTGGCCCAGCGAGAGCCCCAGCAGATAGATCAGCGAGGAGTCCTTGGTCAGCAGGATCAGCTCGTTGGTCAGCGGCGGCAGCACGATCCGGAAGGCCTGCGGAATGATGATGGAGACCATGGCCCGGCCGTGCGACATGCCCAGCGAACGGGCCGCCTCCATCTGCCCCTTGGGCACGGCCTGGATGCCCGCCCTGATGGTCTCGGCCATATAGGCGGCGCCGACCAGGCCGAGCGCCAGCATGACGGTGACGTAGATGTCCAGGGACACCTGGAAGGCCAGCGGCACACCGAAGCCGAGGGTGATGAAGACCAGCAGCGCCGGGACGCCGCGGAAGAACTCGATGTAGATGACCGCCAGCCAGCGGTACGGCGGCACCTGCGAGAGCCGCATCAGGGCCAGTGCCAGCCCCAGCGCGAGGCCGAACCCGAAGCCGAGCGCGGTGTAGATGACGGTGTTGAGCAGGGCGGTGGTGATGATGTCGGGGAACTGGGCCTTGGCCACCTCGACGTCGAAGAACGCCCGGCGGACCTCACCCCAGTCGGTCAGCAGGGCGAGCGCGAGCACCGCGCCGGCCAGCACCGCGTACTGGACGGCCCGCAGCACGCGCGCCCGCTTGCGACGGGACAGGGCCATGGGACAAGCAACTCCTCGGTGAGAAGGGCAGATTGAGGTGTCACTTCTTGGGTGCGGTGCCGAACCACTTCTTGTAGATGCGGTCGTAACTGCCGTCGGACCGCGACTTCTTGATCACCTCGTTGATCTTCGCGCGCAGCTTGTCGTTGCCCTTGCGCACCCCGAACCCGTACTTCTCGCCGGTGTTGAAGTCCGCGGTGACCTGCATGTCGGTGTTCTTCTTCACGAAGTCGTAGAGCACACCGTTGTCGTTGATGCCCGCGTCGACCTTGCCCGCCTTGACGGCACTGAGCAGCAGCCCCAGGTCCTCGAACTGCCGCAGCTCCACGCCCTTGGCGTGCTTCTTGGCGTAGATCTCGCCGGTGGTCTCCAGCTGTACGGCGAGCGTCTTGCCCTTCAGGGAGGCCATCGAGGTGTACGGGGCCCCCTTCTTGACCAGCAGCGACTGCGTCGCGGTGAAGTAGGGGTCGGAGAAGTCGAAGTTCTTGGCGCGCTCGGGCAGGATCGTCATCCCGGCCGCCGCCACATCGCACTTGTTGGTGTTGAGGTCCTCGCCGCTCTTGATGCCCTCGAAGGGCGTGTCGACGATCTCCTGCTTGACCTTCAGCTCCTTGGCGACCAGGTCGATCATGTCGACGTCGAAGCCCACGACCTCGTTGCCCTTCTTCACCTGGAAGGGCTCGTACGGGAGTTGAGTGCAGGTCAGGAGTTTTCCGGACTGTGCCAGCGCGATCCCGCCGGTGCCGCTCCCGGAGGAGGTGGTGCTGGTGCAGGCCGCCACGAAGACGAGCGTGAGCGCGGCGGCTATGACGGGCGAAGTAGTGCGAGCGGACACCGGGCCTCCTGGGCGTGAACGGCACCAACACGAGCTGACCTGTGGAGAGTTGGCCTGCATCCTGCCACCGGTGCCGCCCGCTGTCGCCGCCGGTTGCGTTGCGACCGCGTAACGACCTGGACCCCGGGGCCGTACGCGCGCCGTGTGGGACGTGCCCTCAGGCGGCCGGGGGCAGCAGCGCGGCGAGCCGGGCGACGGAGTCCGGTCCCACCCGGCAGCAGCCGCCGATCAGCCGGGCCCCGGCCGCCGTCCAGGAGACGACCCGCTCGGCGGTGAAGGTCGCGGCGCCCTGCCAGCCGTGTGCGCGGACATCCCAGCGCTCACCGCTGTTGGGGTAGACCACGACCGGCTTGCCGGAGACGGCCGCGGCCAGTTCGACGGCGCGGTCGGCATCGGCGGGCGCACAGCAGTTGACGCCCACCGCGATCACCTCGTCCGCTTCGGCGGCCAGCGCGAAGGCCTCCTGTAGCGGCTGCCCGGCGCGGGTGCGCTCGCCCTCGATGCTGTACGAGAGCCAGGCGGGCACGCCCAGTTGGCGCACGGCGCGCAGCAGGGCGCGGGCCTCGTCGGTGTCCGGCACGGTCTCCAGCGCCAGGGCGTCCGGCGCGGCCGAGGCCAGCACCTCCAGGCGCGGCCGGTGGAAGGCCGCCAGCTGCGCCACCGTCAGCCCGTAGCGGCCGCGGTACTCCGAGCCGTCCGCGAGCATCGCACCGTAGGGGCCCGCCGACGCCGCCACGTACAGCGGACCCGGTACGCCCTGCGCACCGGCTTGGTGCGCGGCCTCGCGCGCCAGTTCCACGCTGCGTCGCATCAGCCGGGCCGCCTCCTCGGGCTGGATGCCGCGCCGGGCGAAGCCCTCGAAGGTGGCCTGGTAGCTGGCGGTGATGGCCACCCGTGCGCCCGCGGTGTAGTACGCCAGATGCGCCCGGACCAGCGCCTGGGGGTCCTCGGCCAGCAGCCGGGCCGACCACAGCGCGTCGCCGAGGTCGTGCCCGGCCGACTCCAGCTGGTTGGACAGTCCGCCGTCCAGGACGAGGGGGCCGGCGGCGAGCGCGGCGGCCAGCGGTAGGGCGGTGTCCGGCATCGGCGGCCTCCCCGGCGGTCTATTCGTGCTGTACGGCCTGGATGTCCATCTCGATCTGGATCGTAGCGCCGATGGCCGCGATGCCCTTGGACAGCAGCTTGCGCCAGTCCAGCGTGAAGTCCTCGCGGTGCAGCTCGGTGGTGGCCGTGCAGGCGGTGCGGGTCTCGCCCATCATGCCGGTGCCGATGCCCAGGTAGCGGGTCTCCAGCTGGACGGAGCGGCTGACCCCGTGCAGGTGCAGCACGCCCTGCACGGTCCAGCGGCTGCCGCCCTTGTGCACGAACCGGTCGCCGGAGAACTGCAGATAGGGGAAGCGCTCCACGTCCAGGAAGTCGGGCCCGCGCAGATGGTCGTCGCGCATGGCGACACCGGAGTCGATGCTGGCCGCGGCGATGGTCACCTCGACCCGGGAGTCGCGCATGTCCCCGGCGATCCACAGGTTGCCCTCGAAGCGGTTGAACCGGCCGTGGATCTGCGCCAGCCCGATGTGCCGGGCGGTGAAGCGGATCGAGGTGTGGTCCGGGTCGATCCGCCACTGGCCCGGCGTCGGCATCGGCGGGGCGGGCGCGAGCTCCATGGTGACCGGGCGCAGCGGGATCCGCTGCGCCTCGGTGACCTGGGTGTCCCTGCGCTCGGGCCGGAAGCCGTCGCTGGTGACCACGAGGTGGTACGCGTCGGGCCGCAGGGTCGCGGTGAAGATGCCGTTGGGGTCGGTCTTCCCGTGCATCACTTCCTTGCCCTCGGAGCTCCTGACCAGCACGTCCGCCCCGGCCATCGGCAGCCCGACCGGGTCGAGGACGGTCAGGTCCAGGGCGCCGGCGCCGCGGGGTATGGGCGATGGGGCGCGCTGGCTGGAGCGGTCGCGAAGTCGGGTGAGAAGGGCGAGCGCCATGGCAGGACAGGGCCTCTCGGTCAGTTGGGGCGAATCACCTCCATCCTGCCATTGGTCCAGACCTCACCTGACATCGGCTGTCAAGAGGAGATGAAACGTGAAATTCATCGCAGTGAACGGAAGATGAAGGTGAAGTCGGCCGGTGCCGCCCGCAGCCGGTGCTGCGGCAGCACTCCGGGCCCGCAGGAGTGGCTGCCGATGCCGTGCTGGGCGTGGTCGAGATGGACCTCGATGGTGTCCTGGGGGACCAGGTCGGTGGTGTGCCGGGCGGCGTCCAACTGCTCGCTGCTCCAGCGGCGCGCGGTGAAGTAGAAGGCGGGATCGCCCTCGATGCGCAGTCCCGCTCCGTCGGTACGGGTCAGCTCCGCCCAGCGCACATCGGCCCGCGCGCCGTTCTCCTGCGGCCGTACGTAGGGGGTCTGCAGCGCGTCCACCGGCATCGTGAAGCGCCCGGTGCGCGCGGCGGCCCGGGTGTCCGGATACGCCTCGCCGGGCCCGCCGCCGAACCACCGGGCCACCCCGAGGCTGCCGCACACCCGCATGCGCACGCCCAGCCGCGGCAGCGGCGCGGGCCAGTCGCCCTCCGGCTCCACCGTGACCCGCAGCAGCAGCCGCTCGCCCTGTGCCGTCCACCGGTAGCCGGCCCGCAGCGCCAGATCCGAGCCGGCCGGCGCCACCCGGGTCCGTACCAGCAGCGCGCTCGCCCCCGGACCCGCGGGCACGGTCTCGATCGCGTCCACGCGGTGCCGCATCCGGTCCAGGCCCAGCCGCCGCCACTCGGGGCCGCAGCGCCCCTCGGTCTTCCAGGGCGCGCCCTCGTCGTTGTCGGTCGGCGCCCGCCACACATCCAGCCGGGGCCCGGAGATCTGGATGCCGTCCAGATAGCGCAGCGCTCCGCTCGCCGCGTCGAAGGTGCCGGGGCCCAGCACGATGACATTGCCCTCGCCCCTGCGTGGTGCCACGTCCGCCACCAGCGGCTCAGGTTTTTGACGCTCCGTCAAGGGCAGCTGGCCCCAGGCGACTTCATGGCCCGCGTCGGCCCAGGGCGTAGGGCGAGCCAGTACGGCCCGTACCGTCCACAGCGCCTCGCGGCCCGCGCCGTCACCGTCGGCGGGGCGCGGCGGCAGCTTCAGCTCGGCGCTCTGGCCGGGGGCCAGCGGCGGTACGGGCAGCGCCCCTTCGTCGACGGCTTCCCCCTCCACCTCGTAGGACCAGGAGAAGGCGAGGGCGGCCAGATCGGCGAAGTCGTGCAGATTGGTGATCCGCACCGACCCCGCGCCGGCCGGTTCGATGCGCACCGGCTCGTAGACCTTCTTCAGCTCGGCCAGCCCGGGGGAGGGCACCCGGTCGGGCAGGAGCAGCCCGTCGCACACGAAGTTGCCGTCGTGCACCTCCTCGCCGAAGTCACCGCCGTAGGCGTAGTACGGCTCCCCGCCCGCGGTGAACTTGCGCAGCCCGTGGTCGATCCACTCCCACACGAAGCCGCCCTGGCAGCGCTCGTACCGCTCGAACAGGGCCTGGTACTCGCTCAGTCCGCCGGGCCCGTTGCCCATGGCGTGGGCGTACTCGCACAGGATGAAGGGCATCGCCCGCCGCCGGGCGTCCAGCTCCGGGTCCTTCAGGGGCTCCTCGGCGCGCCGGCCGATCGCCTCGACCTCGGCGTGCGAGGCGTACATCCGCGAGTAGACATCGGTGTCGGCGCAGCTTCGGTCGCCCTCGTAGTGCAGCGGGCGCGAGGGGTCGCGCTCGCGCATCCAGGAGGCCATCGCCGACAGGCCGCGCCCGGTGCCGCACTCGTTGCCCAGCGACCACAGGATGACGGCGGGGTGGTTCTTGTCCCGCTCAAGCGTGCGCCGGGCGCGGTCCAGCAGCGCGGGGGTCCACCGGTCGTCGTCGACGGGGTTGCCGCGCCAGTCCTGGAAGACGAAGCCGTGCGTCTCCAGATCGCACTCGTCGATCACCCACAGGCCCAGCTCGTCGCACAGGTCCAGGAAGGCGGGGTGCGGCGGATAGTGGCTGGTGCGCACCGCGTTGATGTTGTGACGCTTCATCAGCTCCAGGTCGCGGCGCATCGTCTCCGGCCCGACGGCGCGCCCGTAGCGCGGGTGGAACTCATGGCGGTTGACGCCGCGGAACAGGATGCGGCGGCCGTTGACCTTGAGCAGCCCGTCCTCGATCCGCACCGTACGAAAGCCGATCCGCAGCAGGATCCGCTCGCCGGGCGTGGCCAGTTCGGCGTCGTACAGGCGCGGGCTCTCCGCGCTCCACGGCTCTACCGGGACCGTGGCCGACTCGCCGGTGGCCAGGTCCAGGCCGAGCGCGGGGACGGTGACGCGGCCGCCCGGCTCGCACTCCACGCGCAGCGTGCCGCGGCCCGTGAGGTGGTCGTAGGAGGCGTGCACGAAGAAGTCCCGCACCGGCTCCGCCGGGCGCTGATGGATCGTCACATTGCGGAAGATGCCCGGCATCCACCACTGGTCCTGGTCCTCCAGGTAACTGCCCGAGGACCACTGGTGCACCCGCACGGCGAGCACATTGCCGCGCGGGCGCAGCAGATCGCCCACCGCGAACTCGTGCGGCAGCCTGCTGCCCTTGAAGTGCCCCAGCTCCCGCCCGTTGAGCCACACCCGGGCACAGGACTCCACGCCCTCGAAGCGCAGCACCGCGGGCCCCTCGGACCACCCTTCGGGCAGGTCGAAGACGTGCCGGTGGTCGCCGGTGGGATTCTCGTCCGGCACCCGCGGCGGGTCGACGGGGAAGGGGTAGCGGACATTGGTGTACGCGGGCGCCGCGCCGCTGCGCTCGTAGGCCTCCTCGGACACGTAGCTGTCCCGCAGCACCCAGTGGCCCGGTACCCGCAGCTGTTCCCAGTCCGCGTCGTCGAAGTCGGGCCGGGCGAAGGACTCGTCGTGGCCGCGCGCGGTCGGCGACAGGCGCAGGCGCCAGGTGCCGTGCAGGGAGATCCGCCGGGCGTCGGAGGCCGGATACCAGGCCCGTGGCGGCAGGGCGCCGGTGCCGGGCGAGAGGTCCTCGTAGTACGCCGGGCCGTAAGGCGGGCCGTGGTGGGGGGAGTTGGGGGCGGTCGGCCGCTCGGGCCCTGGGCCGGGGTCGTGCGCTGCGCCGGGTGTCTCGCCGGGGTCGGGGTCGCTCTCGTGCCGGGCGCCGGTCACTGCTCCTCCTCGCTGCGGGACGTTCGCCTGCCGGTGGGGGTCGCATCAGAGAATCATGCCCCGGCGCGCCACCGCGACCACCCTGCGCGGGTTCGCTCGCGCAATTGCCCGCCCGGCGCGCGCACATGAGGAGGGGCGGCGCCCGCCGCCGGACGCCGCCCCTTGTGTCACTCCGCGCTCACTCCTCCGTGGCGGACGCCGCCAGCGCGGCGGCCGGGTCCTCATCGGGCGGGCCGCACGGCGTCCAGCGCCCCGCCTCCTTGCGGTACGGCCACCACCTGCCGTCCCGCCCGTAGCGCAGCTGCGCGTCGCCGCCGGTCACCGTCCAGCGGTTGCCGGTGGCCCGCAGCGCCGGCCGGTCCGCCTCCTCCCAGGCGGCGGCGAGCCGGTCCCTGGCCCGCGCCAGCTCCTGCGGGCCGGGCGCCCACTCCTCCTCCAGGACCGCGAGGCCCTCGGGGCCGCCCTGCTCCCAGGCCCGCACGGCCAGCGCCAGCCCCTTGGCGTCGCGGCCCGAGCCCGACGCCAGCCGTGCGGCCACCGCGGCGGGCGGACGGGCCGCGGCCAGCCGTACCGCGTCCTGCGAGGCGTCCGCGGCGGCGGCCGGGGCAGGGGGTGCGTCGGCGTGCCAGGTGGACAGCGCGTCCGCCAGCAGGCTCCGGGCCCGCGCCGCGGTGTCCGTGATCAGGAACTGAAGCGCCTCCTCGTCCACCCCGGGCGCGGGCCCCGCGCCGCCGCCAAGGACCGGAGCGGTCCCGGGCACGTCGACGGGCGGCGGGGGAGCGGGCAGCGGCGGCAGGATGTCGCGGGCCGCGTACGCCTCCTGCGCCGGTATCCCTTCCGGGACCCCGGCGGCCGCGGGCGCCCCGGCCAGGCCCCCCGCGTGGGCGGCGCTGCGCTCCTGCAGCGCCTGCAGCAGCTCCCGCTCCCCGCGCCCGCGCATCAGCAGCAGTACGAACGGGTCCTGGTCCAGCAGCCGCGCCATCTGGTAGCACAGCGCGGTGCTGTGCGCACAGTGGTCCCAGGCGCCGCAGTCGCACTCCGGCTCCAAGTCGCCGATGCCCGGCAGCAGTTCGATGCCCTCCGCGGCCGCGTCCTCGACCAGGGCGGGCGGCATGTCGCGGTCCAGCAGCGCCGCGATGTGCCCGGCGCGGTCGGCGACCATGTCCAGGAAGCGGTCCCACTGCTCCTCGCCCAGCTCCTGGAAGAAGACGTCTGAGCGGTGCGGGGTGCGGTCGCGGTCCTGGACGACGGCCGTGATCTGCCCGGCCCGCACCGAGACCGCGCCCACCGCGCCCGCGCGGGCGTTGCGCCGCCCCTGGCGGACCTGCTCGCTGTCCAGCGCGGTGTCCTCCAGCGCCTTGAGCCAGGCCTGGCCCCACCAGGTCTGGGCGAAGCCCCGGCCGTGCGCGGGCGGCAGCGCGGCGAAGGTCGCCTCGTACGGATGGTTCGCCTCGGTCATCGCTCGCTCCCTCGCAGCTGGACCAGATCCGCCAGCTCGGCGTCGGTCAGTTCGGTCAGTGCGGCCTCGCCGGAGCCGAGCACCGCGTCGGCCAACTGCTGTTTGCGCGTGAGCATGTCGGCGATCCGGTCCTCGATGGTGCCCTCGGTGACGAAGCGGTGGACCTGCACCGGCTGGGTCTGCCCGATGCGGTACGCGCGGTCGGTGGCCTGGGCCTCCACGGCGGGGTTCCACCAGCGGTCGAAGTGCACGACATGCGCGGCCCTGGTGAGGTTCAGGCCCGTGCCCGCCGCCTTCAACGACAGCAGGAAGACCGGGACTTGGCCCTCCTGGAACTCGCGCACCATCTCCTCGCGCGCGGCCACCGGCGTCCCGCCGTGCAGAAAGCGGGTCGGCACCCCGCGCGCCGCCAGATGCCCCTCCAGCAGCCGCGCCATCTGCACGTACTGGGTGAACACCAGCACGCTCGCGCCCTCGGCGAGGATGGTGTCCAGCAGCTCGTCCAGCAGCTCCACCTTGCCCGAGCGCCCCGGGATTCGGCCGCGCTCCTCCTTCAGGTACTGCGCCGGGTGGTTGCAGATCTGCTTGAGGGAGGTGAGCAGCTTGACGACCAGCCCGCGGCGGGCGAAGCCGTCGCTGCCCGCGATCTCGCCGAGGCCCTCGCGCACCACGGCCTCGTACAGCCCGGCCTGTTCCTTGGTGAGGGCCACCGCCAGGTCGGTCTCGGTCTTGGGCGGCAGCTCGGGCGCGATGCCCGGGTCGGACTTGCGCCGCCGCAGCAGGAAGGGGCGTACGAGCCGGGCCAGCCGCTCGGCCGCCGCGCCCGACTGCGCCGAGGCGAGCGCACCGCCTTCCACGGACCGGGCGTACTGCGTGCGGAACCGGCCGAGCGGGCCCAGCAGTCCGGGCGTGGTCCAGTCCAGGATCGCCCACAGCTCGGAGAGGTTGTTCTCCACCGGGGTGCCGGTGAGCGCGACCCGGGCCTTGGCGGGGAGGGTGCGCAGCGCCTTGGCGGTGGCGGAGAAGGGGTTCTTGACGTGCTGCGCCTCATCGGCGACGACCAGGCCCCAGCCCACCTGCGCCAGGCGCTCGGTGTCCAGCCGCATCGTGCCGTACGTGGTCAGCACGAACTCGCCGTCGGCCAGGTTTTCCAGGCTGCGGCGCCCGGCGTGGAAGCGGCGTACGGGCGTACCGGGCGCGAACTTCTCGATTTCCCGCTGCCAGTTGCCCATCAGCGAGGTCGGGCACACCACGAGGGTGGGGCCCGCGGAGGCGGGGTCGGTCTGGCGGTGCAGATGCAGGGCGATCAGGGTGATGGTCTTGCCCAGGCCCATGTCGTCCGCGAGGCAGCCGCCCAGGCCCAGTGAGGTCATCCGGTCCAGCCAGCCCAGGCCGCGCAGCTGGTAGTCGCGCAGCGTGGCGGCGAGCGCCGCGGGCTGGGCCGGCGGGCGGGCCTCCGCCCGCTCCGGGTCGGCCAGCCGCTCGCGCAGCTGGTCGATCCAGCCCGTCGCGTGCACCTGGACGCGCTCGCCGTCGTCGGTCTGCGCGCTGCCGGTCAGGGCGGCGCCGAGCGCGTCCAGGGGGGTGACCTTGCGGTCCTGGCGCTGCCGGGCCCGGCGCAGCTCCTCGGGGTCCACCAGCACCCACTGGTCCCGCAGCCGTACGAGCGGGCGCCCGGCCTCGGCCAGCCGGTCCAGTTCGGCGCGGTCCAACTCGGCGTCGCCCACGGCGAACCGCCAGCTGAAGGAGAGCAGCGCGTCGGCGGACAGGAAGGAGGGCAGGCCGTGCTCGCCGTGGTCCCCCTCGCCCTGCTGCGGCCCCACGACGGCGCGGGTGGTCATCCCGCGCGCCAGCCCCTTGGGCCAGTGCACCTGTACGCCCGCGGCGGCCAGCGCCCGGGAGGCCGGGCCGAGCAGCTCGGCGATCTCCTCGTCGGCCAGCGCGATGGCGTCGGGCACGGAGGCCGACAGCAGCGGGGACAGCGCGGGCCAGGCGTCGGCGGCGCGGCGCAGGGTGAGCAGGGTGTCCATCCGGGCGCGCGGGCCGAAGGCCGTTCCCGCGGGGGTGGCCGCGGCCCACACCTCACGGGCGTCGGCGACGAGCGTCGGGTCGGTGAGGCTGTGCAGTTGCAGTACGGCGGTGAAGGCGGCGGAGGTGAGCGGCTCCGCCACAGGGAGAGCGGGTTCGTCCGCTTCCGGTTCGTAGGGAGTGCCGTCCGGTGCTGTGACCTGGATGCGCAGCGAGACGCGGACGCCCGCGTCGTGGCCCGAGGCCACGTCCGCCGCCCAGTCGCGCTGCTCGGGGATGTGCTGGGGCGCGGGCGCGGCGAAGGCGGGGCCGCCGGTGGCCAGTGCTGCCGCGGGGGTGCGCGGCAGCCCGTCGGCGACCGCGTCCAAAAAGGCCCGGGTCAGGTGCTCCGGGTCGGGCAGCAGGACCGGGTCGGTGCCGGGGAGCGGGGTGGCGTGGGCGTACGGGGGCATGGCGGCGGCCATGTCCCGCAGCCGCGCCAGGTCGGCCGCGTCCAGCGGGCCCAGCCGCCAGGCGTCGTGGTCGGTGGGGCTCAGGCCCGGCAGCAGCCTGCCGCGGGCGGCGAGCTGGAGGGCCAGGACGGAGGCCGCGCCCCAGTAGGCCGCCGCGGGGTCGGCGCCGCGGGCGGCGCGGGCGCGGGTGAGGACGGGCAGGGCCTGGGCGACGGACAGGACGACGGCCGGTACGGAGCAGACGGCGATGGCCTCGTCCTCGGCGTCGTCCTGTGCGGCGGGGACGGCGACGGTCAGTTCCTGTACGGGCAGGTCGTGCGGACCGGGCAGGACGGGCTCGCCGTCCGGGCGCCAGAAGGCGACGCGTCCGGTGCGGGGCGGGTCGCCGGGCAGGAACACGGCCGCGCAGCGGGCGAGCTGGAGGAAATGGGGGAGATCGAGAAGGGTGGCGGGTGGTGCAAGGGGAAGTGATGCCACTGTGCCGTGGACTCCTCAAGTTTGACTACTCGCGTCCGGAGGCGCCGAGGGTACCTGACGATTCGCACTTTGGGGGAACTCGTCTTCGGATTTTTCTTCAGGGGCCAGGTGTGCCCTCGTGACGGCCCCGATCTGCCGCCGCTGGGGCCACGGGCGCAGGAGTCGGCCGGTCCTGGATGGAACCCGCCGGGCCGTCGCGGCGTTCAATGGAACAAGACAGCGAGACGCGCCGCTGGTGCGGCAGCGGGAGCGAGAGCGCGGCCTTTGCCGCGGAAGGGTCGTGAAGGATGTCCACGAACGCGAAGGTCGCCATCGGCGGCGTGGCAGTGGGAATCGTCCTGCTGTGGCTGCTGCCGTTCTGGGCGGCCCTGCTGGTCATGGTCGGGGTGCCGGTCGTGGCGTATCTGACGCTGGATCCCTCCCAGCGGCGCAGGCTGCGCCGGGTGACCCGCAAGGAGATCGGCCGCTAGGGAGCGCCGTGCGGCCCGGAGTAGCTCCAGGCCACGGGCACGGGTGACGACGTCCCCATCAGCGGGCCCGCGGATCGCGCGATCCATGGGCGGGACGCCGTCGTACCCGATGCTGTGCGCGGCGTGCGGCCCGCGCCTCAGGCGGGGCGCGCCGCCAGTGCGTCCAACGAGGTGAGCAGGGCGGGCAGTTCGGGCCCGCGGCCCACCGGGTGCACCTCGCCGGGCTCCTCGTCCAGCAGGACGAAGGCGATGTCGTCGGTGCGCGCGACCATGCTCCAGCCCGGCCCGTCCACCCGCAGCGTACGGGCCTCGCCGGCGGCGAAGGACGAGCGGATGCGCCCCGGCGGCGGAGGTGTGCGCACATACCCGCGCGCTTCCCGAAGCACCCTTTGCACCCCCGCGTGCGGACTGCCGCCCGGGTCGACGAAGGTGATGTCCTGCGCCACCTGAGCGCGCCACGCGGCCCACTGCAGCGCTATCTCGTCCGCGCCCAGCCGCCGTTGAGCCGGCCCCCACCGCTCGGTATCCGGCGGCGCCAGCGGCCGCGACTGCCCCTCGCGCCGCGCGGGGTCGTGCGGGGCGGGCACACCGGGCGCGGCCACCGCGAGCGCGAGCGGCCAGCCCGGGAGGGTGGCCACCACAGCGGCCTCGTCCAGGGACAGGGCGTACTCCATGCCGCAGTCCCAGGCCGCGATCGCACAGGCCACCAGCGGGACATCGTCCGTCGCCACCGTCCAGCGCGCGCCCAGCCCGTCCTGGCCCAGCACCAGCCCGTAACCGGCCTCGGCGGGCTCCAGCCCGAGCGCGGCGCACACCTGCGGATAGTCGTCGCCCAGCACGCTCGGGAACTGCGCGGCCGTCAGCAGCGCCGCCGTCAGCACGAGCAGTTGGTCCTCACCGGCGCTCTCGCTCGCGGGCACCCGGGACCCCTTTCCGCCGTCCGTCCGATTCGTCGGCGCACCTTAGTGCGCGTCGGCGGGCCTTGTCACCAGCCGTGCCACCCGCACCGTGCGCCTCGGACGGCGGCCTCAGGCGGCCGGGAGGTTGAGCAGATATCGGGCCACGGTCTGCGGCGTCTGCTGGCGCTCTCTGGCGAGCGCGATCACCGCGCGGCAGGCCAGCTCGTTCACACCGAAGGCCAGCGCCTCCGGCGACACCCAGCTCGCCGCCTCCGCGCTGCGCTCCTCGTCGTGCTCCGCACACGCCGCCACATGGATCGCCGCGGCCTCGAAGAGGTTGTGCGCGCCCTTGGTGCCGGCCGGCCGCTGGGGGCGCGGCGGCTTGGGAGCCAGCACGTCGTCCAGGGTCTTGTTGAGCCAGCGGAAGAATCCGACCATGGGGTCCCCCGGTCCGTCCTGCGCGCACCGCGGCCGGCTCCTGCCGCCGCTTGCCGCTTGCCGAAAATGTCGCCTGCACCGGTCGTTCAAGTGTGCCCCAACCCCTTAGAGTTGGAACTTCGGCACGAGAAAAGAGGTGGGCGCCCGGTGCGGCGATACGACAGGCTCAAGGAGATCCTGCGGCTGGATCCGGAGCGGGATTTCCTGCGGATCTACCGCATCATGGCGCAGTACGAATTCCCCTGGGACATGACCCGAGCCCTGGAGCTGGCGCTCTACCGCACCTACGCCGTGCCCAGTATCGGCCGACTGCTCGCACGGACCGCGGAGCTGACGGACCGTACGCAAAAGCGCTACGACGACACCGCGCTGCTTTTGGACGCGGTCGTCGAGCACGGCTTCGACAGCACGGACGGCCGCACGGCCATCCGCCGCATCAACCAGATGCACCGCAGCTACGACATCAGCGACGACGACATGCGCTATGTGCTGTGCACGTTCGTAGTGGTGCCCAAGCGCTGGCTGGACCAGTACGGCTGGCGGCGGATGAGCGAGGTCGAGCAGCACGCCACGGCCGTTTACTACCGCACCCTGGGCAAGCACATGGGCATCAGCGACATCCCGCGCGGCTACCGGGACTTCGAGCGCTGCCTGGACGACTACGAGCACGCCCACTTCGGCTGGGACGAGGGCGCCCGGCGGGTCTCGGACGCGACGCTGGACCTGATGGCGGGCTGGTACGGGCCGCTGGCGCCGGTGGTGCGCGGCGCCTCCATGGCGCTGCTGGACGAATCGCTGCTGACGGCCTTCCGCTACCCGCGGCCCCACCCGGCCGTCCGGGCGGCGGTCGAGCGTTCGCTGCGTCTGCGCGGCAAGGCCGTACGCCTGCTGCCGCCGCGCCGCAGCCCCCACTACGTCCGGCAGAACCCGGAGATCAAGAGCTACCCCGGCGGCTTCCGCGTCGCCGAACTGGGCACCTTCCCCAAGCCGTCGGGCGGCGCCCCCGGCTGCCCGGTGCCGCACAGCATGTCCGACTGAGCCGGCCGGCGGGCGCCTTGCCCGGGAGTACGGGAGGCCGTCGGCGTAGGCGCCTCGGCCCGCCCGTACCTCTCAGCCCACCTGTACCACTCAACCCACCCGTACCTCGCAGCCCGCGCGTACCTCTCAGCCCGCCCGTTCCGCCAGGGCCAGGAAGCGGTCGTCCCGGTCCGTATAGGAGGTCATGCGCCAGCCCGCGTCGGCCAGCAGCGGGCCGAGGCGGGGCTCGGCGCGCAGGTCGTCGGGGGTGATCCGCCGCCCTTGGCGGGCCGCGAGGGCGGCCCGGCCGATGGGGTGGAACAGGGCCAGGCGCCCGCCGGGGCGTACGACGCGGGCCAGTTCGCGCAGACCGCTCAGCGGGCCCGGCAGGTGGGCGACGAGCCCGGCGCCGAAGACCGCGTCCAGACAGCCGTCGCGCAGCGGCAGCGCACCGACATCGGTGAGCAGCAGGCGCGCGGCACCGTCCCGCCCCGCGGCCACGGCCGCGCGCAGCATCTCGGGGGTGAGGTCGGCGCCCAGCACCACTCCGCCCGGGCCGACGGCCGAGCGCAGCGCGGGCAGCGCCCGGCCGGTGCCGCAGCCCGCGTCCAGCACCTTGTCACCGGCGCGCAGGCCCAGTTCGCCCACACCGGCCTCGTAGGCGGGCCCGTCGTCGGGGAAACGGGCGTCCCAGTTCGCGGCGCGGGCGGCGAAGAACTCCCTGACGTGCCGCGGGTCGTAGTCGGGGTGGTTCATCGGGCTCCTTCGGGGCGTTCAGGGGTACGGGGAGGGGAGGCGGGCCGCTCGGCGAGTGGCGCGGTGACGGCGTAGAGGGCGCCCGCGACGACGAGCGCCACCACGACACCGAGGTTCATGGCGCCGAGCGTGCCGTGCGCGGCGCTGTCGGTGAGGAAGAACCCCACCACCTTGGCGATGTGGGGGTCGGCCGAGGTGATCAGCCCCAGCCCGACGACGGTGGCCACGGCCAGCGAGATCACCGCGGGCCAGCCCACGGCCCGTACACGGGACAGGTCCGGGCCGCTGCGGCGCCGCCGCCACTGCTCCACCAGGAAGACCGCGGTCCACGCCGCCATCGCCACGCCGATGACCGCGAGGAAGGCCTGGAAGGTGGCGAAGAAGCTGGGCGAGACGAACAGCAGGTACCAGCCGCCGACGGCCATCAGCACGCCGTCCACCAGCACCGCCAGATGGCGCCGCAGCGGCACGCCCAGCGCCAGCATGGACATGCCCGAGCTGTAGATGTCCATGATCGCGCCGGAGGCGAACCCGCCGATGGCGGTGAGCAGATACGGCACCAGGAACCAGGTGGGCAGCTGGGCCGCCAGCGCGCCGACCGGGTCGGCGGCCGCGGCCTCGGCGAGTTCGGGGTCGCCCGCGTTCAGCAGGACGCCGAAGACCAGCAGGACCAGCGGCGCCAGCACCCCGCCGAAGGTCGTCCAGCCGGCGATCGCCCGCCCGCTGCTCTCCCGCGGCAGGTAACGGCTGTAGTCCGCGCCGCAGTTGACCCAGCCCAGACCCAGCAGCGTCATGGCGAAGACGCAGCCGCCGACGAACGTCGCCACGTCCGCCGAGGGCCCGCGCCCCAGCGCCGACAGGTCCACCCGGTCGGCCATCAGCACCATGTAGAGGACCGTCAGCACGGCGATCGCCGCCGTCAGATACTTCTGCACCTTCATGATCAGCGCATGGCCGAAGATGCCGACCAGGACGACCGCCACCGCGGTCACCACGAAGCACAGGGCCTGCGCCGCGGTGGTGGGCGTGCTGCCGTCGGCGCGCGCGAAGGTGCCGGGGGCCAGCCGCGCCAGGATGGCGGAGCCGCCCAGCGAGGAGAGGGTGACCAGGACGGTCTCCCAGCCGACGTTGGAGACATAACTGATCAGTGTGGGCAGCTTGTTGCCCTGCAGCCCGAAGGAGACGCGGCCGATCGCCATGGTGGGCGCGCCCGTACGGGCCCCGGCGATCGAGACCAGGCCCACCAGGAAGAAGGACAGCAGATAGCCGATCGTCCCGGCCAGCACCGCCTGCAGCGGGCTCAGGCCCAGGCCGACGACGTAGACGCCGAAGGCGATGCCGAAGAGCGAGAGTCCCGCCGCGGCCCACGGCCAGAACAGGGAGGCGGGGGTGCCGTGCCGTTCGGAGTCGGGCACGGGGTTGATGCCGTTGCGCTCGACGGCTCCCGCGGAGGTGTTCGGGCCGGACCGCGGGGCGCGTCGCGGTGGCTGCTGCTGCGTCATGACGTCATGATCCCGCACGGCCGTCCGGGCGCCGAGCGGGTGCCCGCGCGATGTCGCCGCGTACCGCTCGCGCGATGCCGCCGGGCGGACTCCGTCAACTACAGGGCGCGGCACCGGGAGAGGGGAGTACGGTCCTCGCCATGAATTCCGCCGCCGCGCCGGGGCAGCCGGACCGCCGCCCCGGGGACGCACCGATGAATGCCGCGCGCCGCGCGCCCGGGCCGCCGCGCCGCGAGGCGCCCTCCGGGGCCGAGACGACGCTGAAGATCCTGATAGCGGGCGGTTTCGGGGTGGGCAAGACGACCCTGGTCGGGGCCGTCAGCGAGATCCGGCCGCTGCGTACGGAGGAGGACCTCAGCGGCGAGGGGCGCGCGGCGGACGACGTGTGGGGCGTGGTGGGCAAGGAGACCACCACGGTGGCGATGGACTTCGGCCGCATCGCGATCCGCCCCGGCCTGTCGCTGTACCTCTTCGGCACCCCCGGCCAGGAACGCTTCTGGTTCCTGTGGGACGACCTGTCCTACGGGGCGCTGGGCGCCGTCGTGCTGGCCGACACCCGCAGGCTCCAGGACTGCTTCCCCGCCGTGGACTACTTCGAGCGCCGCGAGATCCCGTTCCTGGTGGCCGTCAACTGCTTCGCCGGATCCCGCGCGTACGGCGCCGGCGAGGTGGCCGGCGCACTGGACCTGGCCCCCGGCACCCCTGTGGTGCTGTGCGACGCCCGGGACCGCGACTCGGGCAAGGAAGTGCTGATACGGCTGGTCGAGCACGCCGGGCGGGCGCTGGCCGCCCGGCTGCCGGACCCGGTGGGCTGAGCGCCCTCAGCGCGTCACTGCGCGATCTCGGCGAGGGCGATCGCCTTGTCGATACGGACCCGTACGAGCAGTTCGCCGGGGACGCCGTTGCGCGCGCCGTACTCCTCGGCCTTCTCCTCGCCCATGTAGCGGGCGGCGATCCGTGTCGCCCAGCGGCGGACCTGTTCTAGGTCCTCGCTGAGCTCCGCCCGGCCCTGGAGGATGACGAAGTCGAACGGCGGACGCTCGTCGTCCACGCAGATCGCGACCCGCCCGTCACGGGCGAGATTGTGCCCCTTGACGGTGTCGGCGCCGGTGTTGAACACGAGGTCGTCGCCGTCCAGGAGGAACCACACCGGGGCGATGTGCGGGCTGCCGTCGGCGCGTACGGTCGACAGCTTGCCGGTACGGGTGCCCTGGGAGACGAACCGCTGCCACTCGCCCTTGCTCATCTTGCGTGCCATGGGGCCAGTTTGCGCCATTTGGCGCGATACGAGGGGACGGGCGCACCGCCGCGTACGGACCGCTTGCCGAGACGGCGGAGGGTGAGCCAGGCTGGCACGGCAGTCACAACCGTCGCGCGGGAGCCGCCGGCGGGTGGGGACGACGGGGAGCGCGGGGGAACGGGGAAGCGGACCGCGAGGCTGCGGGCCACGGGGACACGGGGAGGAAGCGGCATGGCACTGAGCAGCGGACTGGGCTGGCTGCTGGACGATCTGACCAATCGGGTGGAGCGGGTACGGCACGCGCTGGTGCTGTCCAACGACGGGCTGGTGACGGGCGCGAGCCAGGGTCTGGCGCGTGCGGACGCCGAGCATCTGGCCGCCGTCGCCTCGGGGCTGCACAGCCTGGCGAAGGGCTCGGGGCGCCACTTCGGGGCCGGGCGGGTGCGGCAGACCATGGTGGAGTTCGACGACGCGGTGCTGTTCGTGACCGCGGCGGGCGACGGCAGCTGTCTGTGTGTCCTGGCGGGCCCGGACGCCGACATGGGGCATATCGCCTACGAGATGACGCTGTTGGTCAACCGGGTGGGCGAGCACCTGGGCGTCGCGGCGCGACAGCCGGAGAGTTATCCACAGGCTTGAGGCGGGAGTTGACGCACTGTCGCACCCCGCCGCTATCGTCGTCACTGTCAGTAATCGCGCCGGTGATCGGCCGGCTCTGGGGGAGTGAGCGACATGACAGTGATGAAGTGCGACGGGCGGCAGACCCTCGCGATGGGCCGGGCGGCCCGCGAACTGGAGCTGCGCACGGGGGAGTTCGAGCTGGCCTGCGCGCTGGGTGAGGTGCGGGTGGTCCCGGCCGCCGGCGAGGGCGGAGCCGGGCGGCTGAGGGTGCCCGCGCGGGAGATCGAGCGGCTGCGCGCCGAGGACGGCTTCCCCGACGCGCTGCGTGAGCGGGTCCGTACGCTCGGCGCGACCGCGGCCGCCGAGGCGATGGGCATCAGCCCCGGCCGCTTCCTGCGCCTGGCCCGGGCCGGCTGCCTGAGCCCCGTGCGGTTCTACGTCAACCGGTACGGCGCCGTGGTCTGGCTCTATCTGGCATCCGAGACCGCGGACTTCGCCGACCGCGAGCCGGAGTTGATGCGGGGCGACACCCCGCCCGCGATGCGGGTCATGCTGGAGGCCGGGCAGGACTGGCGCGGGCGGCAGTGGCGCGCCCGTCGCGTCGCCCAGCTGATGGGCCGGACCGACGACCCCTGGGAGGCCGCGGCAGTGATCGCCGCCGTACTTCCCCCGGAGGAACTCGCCTCCCTGGTCGACGACCCCGTCGAGCGCCTCTGCCTCCGCGGCCTGCGCCCCCAGCTGGCGGCGGTGACGGCCCTGACCCCGGCGGCCCGCGCCGCACTCGAAGAGGCCGTCACCGCACAGGACTTCGACGAAGTCATGTGGTACCGCGTCAGCCTCACCCGCACCCTGGAAGACGCCCGCCACACCCGCCCGGCCCCCCGCCCGCCCCGCCCTTCCCACCCGTGGCCGACCACGCCCACTTCTCCTGACACACAGCCACTACGCCCCGGGGGACAGCTATCAGCACAAGCGCCGACCGCCCCGAATTGACGTCGGCTCCCGCCGCTTCCTGGTAAGGCCCGACAGGAGCGTGCCATTTCTGGATTTCCGGCTTCTGCACGGAGAAAGACCCCGCTTCACAGTGCGTGGTTCGGTCCTGTCCTACCGTGCCCACCACCAAGTCCCCAAGCTGACGGTCACGGCCGTCGACAGCGCGGTGATGAGGCGTGCGGGGACGCGTTCGGCGGTCATACGGAATCCGCCGATGCGCAGCTCGAAGTACGGACGTGCAGGATATTTGGGCATGGCGTCGCCCCTGTTGTGTGATGGCGGGATGGCGTCCGGCGATGTGCATCCGGTCGTGCCACCGATTCTGCCCGCTGAACTACGTCGCCCGGAACAGCAAAAGCGGGGCGAGTCGGTCATAGGACGAACGGCTTGTCCTCGACGGAATGACCCTCTCGGGACTTCTACCTGGACCGAACCGTAACCAGCGCTCAACCGGACGGGCAGTCCGATGCCCTACCCGCCACCAGGCCCGCACACCTTCTTCAAACGGCGCGGGCCATGGCCCGGCCAGGAGCGAGCCGACGCGTCAGCCGCCCAGCTTGCGGAAGAGACCTTCCTGGACGACGGAGACCAGCATGCGGCCGTCGCGGTCGTAGATGCGGCCCCGGGCCAGGCCTCGGCCGCCGGTGGCGATGGGGGACTCCTGGTCGTAGAGGAACCACTCGTCGGCGCGGAAGGGGCGGTGGAACCACATCGCGTGGTCCAGGGAGGCCATGTCGAAGCCGCGCGGGCCCCAGAGCGGTTCGATGGGGATGCGGACGGCGTCCAGCAGGGTCATGTCGCTGGCGTAGGTCAGGGCGCAGGTGTGGACGAGCGGGTCGTCGCCCAGCGGCCCGACGGCCCGCATCCACACCGCGCTGCGCGGCTCGGCGCCCTCGATCTCCTGCGGGGTCCAGCGCAGCCGGTCCACATAGCGGATGTCGAAGGGCTGCCGCCGCGCCATCCGCTCCAGCGCCTCGGGCAGTGCGCCCAGGTGTTCGCGGACCTCGTCGGCGACCTTCGGCAGCTCCTCGGGGTCGGGGACCTCGCGGCGCATCGGCAGTTGGTGTTCGAAGCCCGGCTCCGGCCGGTGGAAGGAGGCGGTCAGATTGAAGATCGTGCGGCCCTGCTGGACGGCCACGACCCGGCGGGTGGTGAAGGAGCGCCCGTCGCGCACCCGCTCCACCTGGTACACGATCGGCACTCCGGGGCGGCCGGGGCGCAGGAAGTACGCGTGCAGCGAGTGCACGGGCCGCTCCCCGTCCGTGGTGCGCCCGGCGGCCACCAGGGCCTGCCCGGCGACCTGTCCGCCGAAGACGCGCTGCAGGGATTCCTGCGGGCTGCGCCCCCGGAAGATGTTCACCTCGATCTGCTCCAGGTCGAGCAGATCGACCAGTCTTTCCGCCGGATTGGTCATGGCCTGTGATCCTCCGTTGATTCCGGGCGGCGCGCTCACGCCGCCCGTACCGTCACAGCTGTCCCACCTCGGTGACGCGCACGACAGCGCGGCCCTCCTCGTCCGAAGCGGCGAGGTCGACCTCGGCGGAGATGCCCCAGTCGTGGTCGCCGTTCGGGTCGGCGAACGTCTGCCGCACCCGCCACAGTCCGTGCTCGGGCTCCTCCTCGATCCGCAGCAGCTTGGGGCCGCGTGCGTCCGGGCCGGTGCCCAGTTCCTCGTACTCGTCCCAGTACGCGTCCATGGCCTCGCCCCAGGCGTCCGCGTCCCAGCCCGACTCGGCGTCCATCTCGCCCAGTTCGCGGACGTTGTCCAGCGCCGCCAGCTCCACCCGGCGGAACATCGCGTTGCGCACCAGCACGCGGAAGGCGCGGGCGTTGGCGGTGACCGGCTTGACCTGGTCGGCGCGCTCGGCGGCCTCCTCGGCCGTCTCCTCCGCCGGGTTGGCCAGCTGCTCCCACTCGTCCAGCAGGCTGGAGTCCACCTGGCGGACCATCTCGCCGAGCCAGGCGATGATGTCCTCGAAGTCCTCGGACTTCAGGTCGTCGGGCACGGTGTGGTCCAGCGCCTTGTACGCGCTCGCCAGGTAGCGCAGCACGATGCCCTCGGTGCGCGCGAGCTCGTAGAAGGAGGTGAACTCCGTGAAGGTCATGGCGCGTTCGTACATGTCGCGGATGACCGACTTGGGCGACAGCGGGTGGTCGCCGACCCAGGGGTGGCTCTTGCGGTAGAGGTTGTAGGCGTGGAAGAGCAGCTCCTCCAGCGGCTTGGGGTACTCCACGTCCATGAGGCGCTCCATGCGGTCCTCATACTCGACGCCGTCGGCCTTCATCTGCTGTACGGCCTCGCCGCGCGCCTTGTTCTGCTGCGCCGCCAGGATCTGCCGCGGGTCGTCCAGGGTGGACTCCACCACCGAGACCATGTCCAGGGCGTAGGAGGGGGACTCGGGGTCCAGCAGGTCGAAGGCGGCCAGCGCGAAGGTGGACAGCGGCTGGTTGAGCGCGAAGTCCTGCTGCAGATCGACGGTCAGCCGGACGATCCGGCCCTCCGCATCAGGGGTCTCCAGGCGCTCCACGATCCCGCCGTCCAGCAGCGACCGGTAGATCGCGATGGCCCGGCGGATGTGCGCCAGCTGCTTCTTGCGCGGCTCGTGGTTGTCCTCCAGCAGGCGGCGCATCGCCTCGAAGGCGTTGCCCGGCCGGGCGATGACCGACAGCAGCATGGCGTGGGTGACACGGAAGCGGGAGGTCAGCGGCTCCGGCTCGGAGGCGATCAGCTTCTCGAAGGTGTTCTGGCCCCAGTTGACGAAGCCCTCCGGCGCCTTCTTGCGCACGACCTTGCGGCGCTTCTTGGGGTCGTCGCCGGCCTTGGCGAGCGCCTTCTCGTTCTCCACGACGTGCTCGGGGGCCTGGGCGACGACGAAGCCGGCGGTGTCGAACCCGGCCCGCCCGGCGCGGCCCGCGATCTGGTGGAACTCCCGCGCCCGCAGCGTGCGTACGCGACTTCCGTCGTACTTCGTCAGCGCCGTGAACAGCACCGTACGAATGGGGACGTTGACGCCGACGCCGAGGGTGTCCGTGCCGCAGATGACCTTCAACAGGCCCGCCTGGGCGAGTTTTTCGACCAGCCGGCGGTACTTGGGCAGCATGCCGGCGTGGTGCACACCGATGCCGTGCCGGACGTAACGCGACAGATTCCGCCCGAACTTGGTGGTGAAGCGGAAATTGCCGATCAGCTTGGCGATCTCGTCCTTCTCGGCGCGCGAGCACATGTTGATGCTCATCAGCGCCTGCGCCCGCTCCACGGCCGCGGCCTGGGTGAAGTGGACGATGTAGACCGGGGCCTGCCGGGTCTCCAGCAGCTCGGTCAGGGTCTCGGTGAGCGGGGTGCTGCGGTACTCGTAGGACAGCGGTACCGGGCGGGTCGCCGAGCGGACGACCGAGGTCTCCCGGCCCGTACGGCGGGTGAGGTCCTTCTCGAACATCGCGACATCGCCGAGCGTCGCCGACATCAGTACGAACTGTGCCTGCGGCAGCTCCAGCAGCGGGATCTGCCAGGCCCAGCCGCGGTCGGCCTCGGCGTAGAAGTGGAACTCGTCCATGACGACCTGGCCGATGTCGGCGTCCTTGCCGTCGCGCAGCGCTATGGAGGCCAGCACCTCGGCGGTGCAGCAGATGACCGGGGCGTCGGCGTTGACGGAGGCGTCGCCGGTGAGCATGCCGACGTTCTCGGTGCCGAAGAGCTTGCACAGGTCGAAGAACTTCTCCGACACCAGCGCCTTGATGGGCGCGGTGTAGAAGGTGACCTGGTCATTGGCCAGGGCGGTGAAGTGGGCGCCCGCCGCGACCAGGCTCTTGCCGGAGCCGGTGGGGGTGGACAGGATGACGTTCGCCCCCGAGACCACCTCGATCAGCGCCTCCTCCTGGGCAGGGTAGAGCGAGATGCCCTGCTGTTCGGCCCAGCTCGAAAAGGCTTCGAAGAGGGCATCGGGGTCGGCGTCGTTCGGGAGATGATCGATGAGGGTCACGCCCCCATACTGCCTTCCTTTGCACCGGATCAGGGAACCGGCCGGTCGGACGGTGATCATCTGACGCTACGCTGAGTCGCCGACCGGGTGTCAGAAACGGCCGGTCCGAGCGTGGAAACCGAACGAACAGACTCAAGGGAACAAGGGGTGGGGAAGCACCATGATGGGACCGGCGCACTCGCTGTCCGGCGCCGCTGCCTGGCTGGGGGTGGGCGCGGCGGCCGCTGCCGCGGGGCATCCGATGCCCTGGCCGGTGCTCGTCGTCGGTGCTCTGATCTGCGCCGGGGCGGCCCTCGCCCCTGACCTGGACCACAAGTCCGCCACCATCTCGCGCGCCTTCGGACCGCTGTCGCGGATGGTGTGCGAGGTGGTCGACAACATCTCCTACGCGGTCTACAAGGCCACCAAGTCGCGGCACGACCCACGGCGCTCGGGCGGCCACCGCACCCTCACCCATACGTGGCTGTGGGCGGTGCTGGTGGGCGCCGGAATGTCGCTGCTGGCCGTACGCGGCGGGCGCTGGGCGGTGCTGGGCATCCTCTTCGTCCACATGGTGCTGGCCATCGAAGGCCTGCTGTGGCGGGCGGCCCGGGTCTCCAGCGACATCCTGGTGTGGCTGCTGGGCGCGGCCGCGGCCTGGATCCTGGCCGGAGTCCTGGACCAGCCGGGCAACGGCGCGGACTGGCTCTTCACCGAGCCGGGCATGGAGTACCTCTGGCTCGGCCTCCCGATCATCCTGGGCGCGCTCGTCCACGACATCGGCGACGCCCTGACCGTCTCCGGCTGCCCCGTCCTGTGGCCCATCCCCATAGCCGGCAAGCGCTGGTACCCCCTCGGTCCGCCCAAGGGCATGCGCTTTCGCGCCGGCAGCTGGGTCGAGCTGAAGGTGCTCATGCCCGTCTTCATGCTCCTCGGCGCCATAGGTGGCCTGGGCGCCCTCGGCTATCTCTGACGCCCGCCGTCGCCTCTGATCACAAGGCCAGCCCTGCGCGCAGGGCTGGCCTTGTGCATTGGCGTGTATTGGCCCGGCCCGGCCCGGAGCTCTGAGCGCTCCGTTGGAAGGCCGGGCATGGAACCGCGGGCCGGTGGGGGCCGGCCGCGCAGTTCCCCGCGCGCCTTACGGGGCCAGGGTCAGGGCGACGGGTGGCGGGGGAGACCGGTGCGTTTGTGGGTGGTGAGGATGGGGGTGGTCTCGGTGGTGGTGATGGAGGGGAGGGGGCCGATGGTGTCGGTGAGGAAGGTGTAGGTGGCGGTGGGGTCGGATGTGGCCAGGGCTACGAGGAGGTTGGCGTGGCCGGTGGTGGCTGCGGTGAACCAGACCTGCGGATGGGCGGCCAGGGATCGCGCGGTCTCCTCAAGGGCGCCGGGGGCGACGGTCAGCCAGAGGAGCATCTGGGTGTGAGCGCCCAGCAGGGCGAGGTCCACCTCGGTGGCCAGGCGTAGGACGTGACCGCGTACCAGAGTGTCCAGGCGGCGGCGGGCGGTGAGGGCGGAGGTGCCCGCGCGGCGGGCCAGCTCGGTGCAGGGGGTGCGCGCGTCCTCGGTGAGGGCGGCGATCAGGGCGTCGTCGATGCCGAGCGGCGCGGGAGGGGCGGTCGGCGTCCACGGCTGATCGGGGCGCAGAGACTCCAGCTCCTGCGGGGAGAGCAGGCCGCCGGTCCAGGCGAAGCCGGCCGGGAAGACCCGCAGCAGCGTGTGGGAGGTCCAGCTGTCCACGGCGGCGGTCGCGGGCAGGTCCCGCAGCAGCAGGTCGTTGCGGGCGTCGGGCCCGTCGAGGAAGACCACCGTGCAGATCTCGTCGCCGCCGCCGAGCACATCGACCCACACGGTGTCCGGGCGCCGCGCCAGCGTGGCGGCGACCGCGCGGATGCGGCGCGGGCGGCAGCGGATGCGCAGCGCCATCGGGAACAGCCCGGGGAAGCAGGCGGGGTTGCCTACGGCGGTCGCGCGCAGCACGCCGTCGTAAAAGAGCGGCCCGGCCCGGCGTACGACGGTGCGCTCGGAGACGCCCAGACAGCGGGCGACCGTACGCCACGAGGCACGCGGCGAGGCCAGCAGGGCGGCGGCGATCCGGCGGTCCGTGTCATCGAGCGCGTGGCGCATGAGTCGCATTCTAGGCGGGTGCCATGGCGCACTTTCTGCTCGCAGGAGGGTGCCTCTGGCGGTCTGCCGCCCGGTGCTCGTACAACGGGAGACGCGTTACGGATGACGGGTTACGGGCCTGGGCGCGTACGCGGAGCGGGGGCGGCAGGGGAACCGGGCACCTACGGAGAAGGTGGGGCAGATGACGACGACAGCAGTCGCGCCGGTCGTGGCGACCGATCGCGGACGGGTGCGGGGCGTGACCGAAGGGCCGGTGGCGGCCTTCCGGGGGATCGGGTACGCGGCCTCGCCGGTCGGCGAGCTGCGCTGGGCGCCGCCGCGCCCGCACGCGGGCTGGACGGGGATACGGGACGCGGCGCGGGGGGGGGGGGGGGGG
>NZ_JBSIBZ010000079.1:0-45470 GCF_058245575.1 Streptomyces sp. UF-297
ATGTCACCGCTCTTGGCGGCCCAGCCGAGCAGCGCGCCCAGGACGAGGCCGAGCAGGATCTGGGCCCAGAAGGGGACCTTGGGTATGCGGGAGGTTCTGGAGGCCTTGGGGGCCGGGGACGTCGTGGAAGACGGCGTGGACAACGGACACACTCCGGGGACAGTCAGAAGTCAAGGGGAAAGACGGCGAAAAGCGCCAGGAGGTCCGTGGGTGCTGGATCTCCGGCCGCTGCGGTGCGGACGCTTCAGCGACGGCAACAGGCCGCGGACATGCAGCGGCACAGATCGACATGCAGGCGCGCCACGAGCGGAACGCTCATGGGGAACGGGTGCGCGGCTGCTGACTTCATGTCGAACACGTTAACACTTGAACTTTGGGTTCCCCAAAGAAAATCTTTGGGACCCTGCGGGCCGGAGGGGCCGGATAGGCGCGGCGCCCCGTGGTGGAGCGGAAACTCCACCACGGGGCGCGCGGTGTATGTGAGGCGTCTGACAGATCATTTACGCCGGTTGCGGGCCGATGCGGCCCTGGAGGCCTGTCGGCCGGCGGGCTAGAGCAGCCCGTCCTCCTGGCTGCGGTTGGCCGCCAGCCGGTTCTTCTGCTGCTCGACCTTGCCCACGATCTGCTGGGACATCGCGTCGCGCTGCTTGCGCAGCAGGACGAAGCTGAGCGGCGCGGAGATCACGATCGCCAGCAGCAGCATCCACACGAGGTTGGAGTTGCCCACGCCCAGCGGGATGACGCGGAAGAAGGCGAGCACCCAGACGACCGCGAAGCAGGCGACGAAGACACCCAGGCGGTAAGCGGTGTAGCGGAGTGTGGCGTGCTTCTGGCTACTCACGGAGGGGACCTTCTTCTCAACGGCAACCGAAAGGGGTCACCGTCCAGTCAAGCACAGCTCCATACACGATCTTCTTGCCCCCTACGCCAGCGACCGCCACAGGGTGATGTCATCGCGGAAGTCGTCGGCGGCGACCCTGATGGCGCCGGGAACCCTGCCCACTTCCTTGTAGCCGCAGCGCTCGTAGAACTGCGCGGCGCCGGTCCCGCCCCGGCAGGTGAGCCGGATGCCCTCGACGCCGTCCAGGCGACGGGCGAGAGAGTCGACCGCGCCCATCAGCGCCCGGCCCGTGCCCTGTCCCTGGAGCGAGGGGTGCACCATGACCGCGTACACCCACACCCAGTGCTGCATCAGGCGGTGCGGGTTGAGGTGGACGAAGGCCATCGCCTGCGGTGTCCCGTCAACGTCCCGGCCGACGATCAGGTGGGCGCGCTCCTCGGCCATCACCACCAGGTGCCGGATCAGCTCGGGGCGTATCTCCTCCCGGGTGACGGGCGGCACGAAGCCGACGGCGCCGCCGGCGTTGGCCACGTCGGCCCACAACGAGCAGATACCGCCGCGGAGTTCAGGGGTGACAGAAGGGTCCAGGTCGAAGCGGATGCTCATGACCTGGACCCTAGTGCGTACCACTGACAGTCAGCCGGTGACTGCCGTCACACCCTTCTTCACACCCGCATCGGCTGCGGCGACTCGCGGCGCTCCGCGTCCGGGCCCGGGTACTCGCGGATGATCTCGTAGCGGGTGTTGCGCTCGACGGGGCGGAAGCCCGCGTCGCGGATCAGGTCGAGCAGGTCCTCGCGGCCCAGCTTGTTGGGGGTGCCGTAGTTGTCGGCGTCGTGCGTGATCTTGTACTCGACGACCGAGCCGTCCATGTCGTCCGCGCCGTGCTGGAGCGCCAGCTGGGCGGTCTGCACGCCGTGCATCACCCAGAAGACCTTCACGTGCGGGACGTTGTCGAACAGCAGGCGCGAGACCGCGAAGGTCTTCAGGGCCTCGGCGCCGGTGGCCATGGTCGTCCGCGCCTGGAGGCGGTTGCGGACCTTGCCGTCCTTCACGTCCACGAAGTCGTGCTGGTAGCGCAGCGGGATGAAGACCTGGAAGCCATTGGTCTCGTCCTGCAGCTCCCGCAGGCGCAGCACGTGGTCCACGCGGTGGCGCGGCTCCTCGATGTGCCCGTACAGCATCGTGCACGGGGTCTTCAGACCCTTCTCGTGCGCGAGGCGGTGGATGCGCGACCAGTCCTCCCAGTGGGTGTCGTGGTCGACGATGTGCTGCCTGACCTCCCAGTCGAAGATCTCCGCGCCGCCGCCGGTCAGCGACTCCAGACCGGCGTCGATCAGCTCGTCCAGGATCTCGGAGGCCGGCAGCCCGGAGATCTTCTCGAAGTGCTGGATCTCGGTGGCGGTGAAGCACTTCAAGGAGACGTTCGGCAGCGCCTCCTTGAGCGCGCGCAGCGAGCGGGGGTAGTAGCGCCAGGGCAGCGTGGGGTGCAGACCGTTGACGATGTGCAGCTCGGTGAGGTTCTCGTTCTCCATCGCCTTGGCGAGGCGGACGGCCTCCTCGATGCGCATCGTGTACGCGTCCTTCTCCCCCGGCTTGCGCTGGAAGGAGCAGTACGCGCACGAGGCCGTGCACACGTTGGTCATGTTCAGGTGGCGGTTGACGTTGAAGTGGACGACATCGCCGTTCTTGCGGGTGCGCACCTCGTGTGCGAGTCCGCCCAGCCAGGCCAGGTCGTCGGACTCGTACAGCGCGATGCCGTCCTCGCGGCTCAGGCGCTCACCGGAGCGGACCTTGTCCTCCAGCTCACGCTTGAAGCCCACATCCTTCACAGATGCAGTCATCCGGCCGCCTCCCATATCTCTTCCAAAACGCCGGGTTCGAGCGTACTCCCCCGCCTTCGGCGCACGTGGGGCCCCCATGGCCCCGCCGTGCCCCGGCCGCTACATCTCCTCGGGCAGCTCCCCGACGCGGTTCTCCCACTTGGTGGAGAGCACGATGGTGGTCCGCGTACGGGAGACGCCCTTGGTGCCGGACAGGCGGCGGATGGTGCGCTCCAGCCCGTCCACGTCGCCGACCCTGACCTTGAGCATGTAGGAGTCGTCGCCGGCGATGAACCAGCAGTCCTCGATCTCGGCGAGGTCGCGCAGGCGGCGCGCGACGTCCTCGTGGTCGGCCGCGTCCGAGAGCGAGATGCCGACCAGGGCGGTGACGCCCAGACCGAGGGACGTGGCGTCCACGGTCGCGCGATAGCCGGTGATCACGCCGGCCGCCTCCAGGCGGTTGATCCGGTCCGTGACGCTGGGCCCGGACAGGCCGACGAGCCGGCCGAGCTCCGCGTACGAGGCCCTGCCGTTCTCCCGCAGAGCCTGGATGAGCTGCCTATCCACCGCGTCCATGCGCCGTTGACCTTTCATTCATTCTGCAATCCGGACGTTTACATGTAGAATCTAAGGCATGCAGGGCTTCACAGCCTGCATTTCTTTCAGACGATCAAAGACGATCTTTCACAGGAGCTGTCACCGTGTACTCGATCGAGATGGCCTACGCCCGCATGCGCGAGCTGCAGGACCTGGCCAATCGTTCTCGTGCTCACAAGCCCGCCACCCCGGAGCCCAAGCGCCGTTTCGGCCGCAACGCCTCCGCCAAGAAGCGCTAGTACGGCGGGCGCAGGCGCCCGGTCGACCCGTACTCCTCGGTGGCGCCACCCCCGGCTAGCTCTGGGAGGTGCCCCCACCGAGCACCCCCTCCCACCGCCGGTACAGCCCGTGCGGCACCTGAGCCGCATCGAGCACCCGGCCCGCGACGAAGTCCACCAGATCCTGGATGTGCGTCGCTCCCGCGTAGAACGCCGGTGAGGCGGGCAGCACGATCGCGCCCGCCTCATCCAGTGCCACCAAGTGCTTGAGGGTCTGCCCGTTCAGCGGCGTCTCGCGCACGGCCACCACCAGCTTGCGCCGCTCCTTGAGCGTCACGCTCGCCGTGCGCTGCAAGAGGTCCTTGGACAGCCCCAGCGCCACCCCGGCCACACACGCCGTACTGGCCGGCACGATCAGCATCCCCTTGACCGGGTACGAGCCCGACGACGGCCCCGCCGCCAGGTCACCGGCCGCCCAGTGCCGTACGTCCGCCAGATCCTCCTGACGTACGGGAAAGGTCTCCGGCTTGCCGTCCGCGCCGCGCGCCAGCCACTCCCGCAGGTCCTCGCGCCAGTGCGCGTCGCGGTAGGAGATGCCCGTCTCGTCCAGCAGCGTCAGCCGGGAGGCCCGGCTGACCACCAGGTCCACCGCCTCCCCCGCCGCCAGCAGCCCGCGCAGTACGGACGCGGCGTACGGCGTACCGGACGCACCGGAGACCCCCACGACCCAAGGGCGTCTGGCGCCCGGACCCTGGCGGATGGCGGAATGGGTGTCGTTGTGCTGCGGCTCCACAGGTTCGAGCCTATCCGGCGGAACCACCCGGCCCTTCACGGCCGTTTCACCCAGTGACTGTGCGACGAGGGGACCCGACATGCTGACGCGCGCCAAGCCCGCCGCCCTCCTGATGCTGGGATGGGTCGCCCTGCTGTGGGTCCTGGAGGGCATCGACCAGGCGTCCGGCAACGCCCTGGACACCTTCGGCATCCAGCCGCGCGAGCCGTCCGAACTCCTCGACGTGGTCCCGGCCGCCTTCATGCACTTCGGCTTCGACCACCTGGCGGCCAACTCCCTGCCGCTGCTGGTGCTCGGCTTCCTGGCCGCCCTGCGCAGCGGGCTGCGCCGTTTCACCGGCGCGGCGCTGCTGATCATCCTCGTCAGCGGCCTGGGCGTCTGGCTGACCTCGCCCGAGGGCAGCAACACCGCGGGCGCCTCCGGTGTCGTCTTCGGCCTCTTCGGCTATCTGCTCGTACGCGGCTTCATCGACCGCAAGCTCGCCGACATCGTCCTGGGTGTGCTGGTCGCCGCGGTCTACGGCTCGATCGTGTGGGGCGCGCTGCCCACCGACAGCGGTGTGAGCTGGCAGGGGCATCTGTTCGGGCTGATCGGCGGGGTGCTGGCGGCCTTCGTGCTGCGGCAGCGCGCACCCGCGCGCGTAGCTCCCGGCAGCCCTGTCAGCCCCATCCCGTAATCTCGGCCTGCGCCGGTCAGGCCGGCGCGTTCCGCACGTGACAACAACGGGGTGAGCAGGACATGAGCAACCACCACACGCCCGGATACGGACCCGGCTACGGCCCCGGGCCCGGACCCCACTACGGCTACGGCTACGAGTCGCAGCTGCCGGGGCCCTCCAGGACCTCCGCGATGTGGTGCCACCTGGGCGCGCTGCTGACCATCACGGCCGGCAACGGCCTGTGCTGCCTGGGCATGCTCGGCGGCTGGATCGCCCCGCTGTGCATACGCGGCGGCCGCAACCAGCACGACCCCTATGTGCGCCACCACGCCACCCAGGCCCTGAACTTCGGCATCACCCAGGCCATCATGGCGGTGCTCGGCATCCTGCTGTACTTCGGCTCGGCCCTCACCTTCGCGGCCGTGGCCACTTCGGCGCAGCTCAAGGGCGCGGGCATGGCCGTCCCGGTGCTGACGGTGATCGTGATGTTCTCCGCGTACTTCGTCACCAGCTTCGTCTTCGCCGTGATCGGCACGGTCAAGGCCAACCGCGGCGAGATGTGGTCCTACCCGCGGCTGATCGCCTGGCCGCTGAGCAAGGGCTGAGGTGGGGCACAGCCCCCAGGTACCGACAAAATTCGCTGGCCAGCACAACCTTCTCTCTCCCACCCTGGTCCCCTCTAGGCGCACCCGTATCACCCATGCGCCGGACCGAACCAGGAGTACGCCATCACTACCAAGCGCAAGACGCTGGCCGCCGCCGGCTGCGTGGCCCTGATAACGGCCGCGACCGTCGCCTGCGACCCCGTCGAGAAGTTCAGCGCCGGAACCAAGATCCAGCGCGGTTTCGAGAAGCTGGGCGAGCAGAAGGCGCTGACCGTCGACATCAACATCGCCGCGGACGAGGGCCAGATCTGGGCCGCGCTGAAGGACACCGAGGACTTCGACCGGCGCGCCGCCAAGCTCCTGGCCGGCATGAAGGTCTCCTACACGGTCGCCCCCGGCAAGACGGTCGGCGACCTCTTCAAGAACCCGGGCGACAACCCGTACGTACCGGCCGCCTTCAAGATCGCCGCGGACGGCGGCAAGGCCCTGATCGAGATACGGACCGACGGCAAGAAGCTCTACCAGCGCATGGACTTCAAGGCCATGCAGCAGCTGTCGGGCTCCTCCGGCGGCCCGGCCGGCCCCATGGGCGACCCCGACAAGCTCAAGAGCCCGCTCAAGGAGATGTTCAAGGGCGACTGGTACGCCTACGACATCAAGACCTTCGAGAAGTTCGCCGAGGAGCAGGGCGGCGACCGGACCCCGCCCGGCGGCTCCTCCCAGCTCGACGCCAAGAGCCAGCAGCAGCTGATGAAAACCTTCGAGAAGGCGATCATCGAGAACGCCGACTTCAAGGACACGGGCCGGGTCAACGGCGTCGACCACGTCAGCGCCGTCATCCCCGCCAAGAAGGCCGTCGAGGACCTCGCCGCGGGTCTGAAGCCGCTGATGAAGGACAAGAACTCGCCCTTCAAGTCGCTGGACCTCAAGCGCGGCAGCGCAGGCGTCCCGGACAAGAACGTCAGCCTCGACTTCTCCATCAGGGACGGCGTGGTCTCCGCGCTGACCGTGGACGTCGCCCAGCTCGCGGGCAAGGAGGCCAAGATCCGCGGCAAGCTGCCGGTGACCTTCGGCTTCAAGGGCGGCGCCGCCTCCGTCGACGTCCCCTCGGGGGTCAAGGAGATCAAGCCCGAGGAGCTGCGGCAGGCCCTCGTCCAGGGGTCCGGCCCCGAGAAGGAGGAGGCTTCCCGGGACGGCGGCCGGGGCGGCACGTACACCTCGGCGGACGCCGAGCGGGACATCAAGGAGCTGGAGCAGTTCCAGCGCGAGAACCCCTCCGCGGAGATGGCGGAGACCCTCAAGAGCCTGCGCGAGTCGCAGCGCAAGCTCAAGGAGCTGGAGAACGGGCGCATCCCGGCCTGACGCGCACCGGCCCGTACGGCAAAGGGGCGGCGGCACCACACGGTGCCGCCGCCCCTTCTCGCGCCGTCAGCGCGAGGCCGGACGGTTCAGACGGTCAGTCCCCGCACCAGCAGGTCCAGCAGCGCGCACACGAACAGCGCGATGCCGATGAAGCTGTTGACCTGGAAGAAGGCGCGGTTGAGCCGGGTCAGGTCGTGCGGGCGCACGAGGGTGTGCTCGTACAGGAAGGCACCTGCCACGATCACCAGGCCGACCCAGAAGAAGGCACCGGCGCCGGTGGCCAGCGCGTACCAGACGAACAGGGCCGTGGTGACGGCGTGGCAGCCGCGCGCGCCCCAGATGGCGGCCGGGATCCCGAAGCGGGCCGGGACGGAGCGGACGCCGATCTCGCGGTCGGTGTCCACGTCCTGGCAGGCGTAGATCAGGTCGAAGCCGCCGATCCACACACCGACCGCGAGCCCGAGGATCACCGCGTCCCAGGACCAGGAGCCGGAGATGGCGATCCACGCGCCGACCGGGCCCATGGCCTGTGCGAGGCCCAGGATGGCCTGCGGGAAGTTGGTGAACCGCTTGCCGTACGGATAGACCACCATCGGGATCACGGCGATCGGCGCGAGCGCCAGGCACAGCGGGTTGAGCAGCGCGGCGGAGCCGAGGAAGACGACGAGCGCGATGAGCGCGCCGGTCCACGCCGAGCGCACCGACACGGCGCCGGTGACCAGCTCGCGGTGGGCGGTGCGCGGGTTGCGGGCGTCGATCTCGCGGTCGATGATCCGGTTCGCGGCCATGGCGAAGGTGCGCAGGCCGACCATGCAGACGGTGACCAGCAGCAGACGGCCCCAGTGGATGTTCTTGTCCCACTGGTACATCGCGGTCAGCGAGGCGATGTAGGCGAAGGGCAGCGCGAAGACCGAGTGCTCGATCATCACCAGGCGCAGGAAGGCCCTCACCTTGCCGGGCGGCGCGGGTTCGGGGCCGAAGAGGTCGGGGGTAGCTGAATCGGCGCTCATCTAAAGCCCGTACTCCGGAGCACCCCCGCTGAGGCGGGGACAACCCGAACCCGCACCGCTTCCCATATTGGGCTCGCAACTCACAGCCCGTACTCCTTCCAACGCCTGGTCACTCGTTCGGATGTCTCCGGGTCGGACTCGACCATGTTCGGCCAGCCGCCGTCCCGGGTGTAGCCCTCCTCGGGCAGCTTCCTCGTCGCGTCGATACCCATCTTCCCGCCCCAGAACTGCTGGTAGGAGGCGTGGTCGAGGTGGTCGACGGGACCCTCGACGACGGTCACGTCGCGGGCGTAGTCGACATTGCCCAGCGCCCGCCAGGAGACCTCGTGGAGGTTGTGCACATCGCAGTCGGCGTCGACGACCACGATCAGCTTGGTCAGCGACATCATGTGCGCGCCCCAGATGGCGTGCATCACCTTCTGCGCGTGCTTGGGGTACTTCTTGTCGATCGCGACGATCGCGCAGTTGTGGAAGCCGCCCGACTCGGGGAGGTGGTAGTCCACGATGTCCGGCACGATGATCTTGAGCAGCGGCAGGAAGAACCGCTCCGTGGCGCGGCCCAGCGGACCGTCCTCGGTCGGCGGGCGGCCCACCACGATCGACTGGAGCAGCGGCCGCCGCCGCATCGTCACGCAGTCGATCTTCAGCGCGGGGAACGGCTCCTGCGGGGTGTAGAAGCCGGTGTGGTCGCCGAAGGGGCCCTCGGGCAGCATCTCGCCCGGCTCCAGCCAGCCCTCGATGACGACCTCGGCGTTGGCCGGGACCTGCAGCGGCACGGTCTTGCAGTCGACCATCTCGATCCGCTTGCCCTGGATGAAGCCCGCGAAGAGGTATTCGTCGATGTCACCGGGCAGCGGGGCGGTGGAGGCGTACGTCACGGCCGGCGGGCAGCCGAAGGCGATGGCGACGGGCAGCTTCTCGCCGCGCTTGGCCGCGACCTGGTAGTGGTTGCGGCTGTCCTTGTGGATCTGCCAGTGCATGCCGATGGTGCGCTTGTCGTGACGCTGCAGGCGGTACAGGCCGAGGTTGCGCACGCCCGTCTCCGGGTGCTTGGTGTGCGTCAGGCCCAGGTTGAAGAACGAGCCGCCGTCCTCGGGCCAGGTGAACAGCGCCGGCAGCTTGTCGAGGTCGACGTCGTCGCCGGTGAGGACGACCTCCTGCACGGGCGCGTCCTTGACCTTCTTCGGCGGCACGTGCGTCATGTTGGCGAGCTTGCCGAACGCCTCGCGGATGCCGACGAAGCCCTGCGGCAGCTCGGGCTTGAGCAGCCCGCCGATGGTGTCGCTGATGTCCTCGTACGACTTCAGGCCCAGCGCCTTGAGCAGCCGGCGGTCCGTACCGAAGACGTTCATGGCCAGCGGCATCGCCGAGCCCTTGACGTTCTCGAAGAGCAGCGCGGGGCCGCCGGACTTCTGCACTCTGTCGACGATCTCCCCGACTTCCAGATAGGGGTCGACTTCGGCCTTGATGCGCTTGAGGTCGCCCTCACGGTCGAGCGCGCGCAGGAACGAGCGAAGATCGTCATAAGCCATACGTCCCAGTATCCGCCACGCACTACCCTGGAGTTGTCACTGGGGCCGCCCTCACCGGCCCGGCCGGCCATTCCCAGGGGGACCGACACATGCTCCGCGTACTGATGATTCTGGTGCCGCTGGCACTCAGCATCTACGCGTTCATCGACTGCATCACCACCGACGAGAAGCATGTGCGCTACCTCCCCAAGCCGCTGTGGGCGATCCTCGTGCTGCTCTTCCCGCTGGTGGGGTCCGTCTCCTGGCTGATCGTGGGCAAGGACCGGGTGGCCTCGGCGGCCGAGGGCGGCGTACGGCGCGCGGGCCCCGGCGGCCCCCGGCGCGGTGCCTGGGTGGCGCCCGACGACAACCCGGAGTTCCTGGAGACGCTGCGCAAGCGCGAGCAGGAGCAGGCGAAGTCCGATGAGGCGCTGCTCAAGGACTGGGAGGCCGATCTGCGGCGCCGCGAGGAGGAGCTGCGGCGCCAGGAGCCGCAGGACGGCCACAGCGGGCCGGACCGCACGGACAGCAAGGACAGCAAGCCGGGCAAGGGCCCCGAGGACACCCCGCCGCCCGCCAAGGGGTGATCCCCGGCGCTCGGTCTGCTCGGTCCGTGCCCGTACGGGGAAGGCTCCCGGCATGGACCAGGCGCAGGCACAGGCGATGCTGGCGACCGCGCTCGCCGAGGCGCGGGCCGGACTCGCGGAGGGCGGCGTCCCCATCGGGGCGGCGCTGTACGGCCCGGACGGGGCGCCGCTGGGGCGCGGCCGCAACCGGCGTGTGCAGGACGACGACCCCGCCACCCACGCCGAGACGGCGGCCTTCCGCGCCGCCGGGCGGCGGCGCGGCTACCAGGGCACGACGATGGTCACCACGCTCTCGCCCTGCTGGTACTGCAGCGGTCTGGTGCGGCAGTTCGGCATCTCACGGGTGGTGATCGGCGAGGACCGCACCCTGAGCGGTGGCCACGACTGGCTGGCCGCGCACGGAGTCGAGATCGTGGTGCTGGACGATCCCCGGTGCGTGGCGATGATGCGCACCTTCATCGACGCCCGGCCCGACCTGTGGAACGAGGACATCGGCGATGACTGACCGACCGGCTGCCGCGCCTCCCGCCGCCGCCCGCTCCCGTATCCCCGTCATCGACCTGGGCCCGTGGCGCTCCGGCGACCCCGCCGCCCGCCGCGCCACCGCCGAGGTCGTCGACACCGCCCTGCGCACGGCGGGCTTCCTGACCGTCACCGGCCACGGCGTCGACCCCGCCCTTGGCGACGGCATCCGCTCGGCCGCCCGCGCCTTCTTCCACCTCCCGCCGGACCACAAGCAGCCGTACGCGGTCAAGGTCGGCGGCCGCGGCTGGCTGGGGCCCGGCGCCGAGGCCAATGGCTACGCCGAGGGCACCCAGACGCCGCCCGACCTGAAGGAGTCGCTGTCCTTCGCGGCCGAGGAGCCGACCGGCGACGCGGCCGTGGACGCCGAGTGGTTCCGGCCCAACGTCTGGCCGGGCCAGGTCCCCGCGCTGCGCCCCCTGGCCGAGCGCTATCTCGCCGCCATGCGGGCCCTGTCCGACGAGCTCCTGGAGCTGCTGGCCGTCGCGCTGGGCGAGCCGGCGGACTTCTTCACCCGCCACACCACCCACCCCACCTGGGGCTTCAACATCAACTGGTACCCGGGGACGGGGAGAGTCGGCGAGCCGCGGCCGGGCCAGTTCCGCATCGGCCCGCACACCGACTTCGGCACGGTCACGGTCCTGGACCGCCAGGTGGGCAAGGGCGGTCTTCAGGTCTTCACCGACGAGGGCGGCTGGGAGGACGCCCCGTACGTACCGGGTTCGTTCACGGTCAACATCGGGGATCTGATGGCCCGTTGGACCGGTGAGCGCTGGCGCTCGGGCCGTCACCGCGTCCTGCCACCGCCCCTGGACGCCCCCGCCGAAGAGCTGATGTCCCTGGTCTACTTCTACGAGTGCGACCCGGGCACCGACGTCCGCGGCATCGACTCCCACACCCACCTGCGCGCCCAGCTGGACGCGATCACGGCGGACTGAGGCTGCTCACGCGCCCCGTCGCTCGTACTGCGCACACAGGTCCCGCCAGCGGTCCAGTGTCCACGTCGACCAGTCCTTCGGGCGGCCGTCCAGGGCGTCGGCGAGGAATTCGAAGTGGTTGTGCCAGCCGGCCAGGCAGCTGAGGCGCGCGCTGTCCGGGCCGGTGAATTCGTTGGTGAAGCGGAGCCAGGTGCCCGAGGTGCCGGGGTCGGGGACCAGGTCGAAGTGGATGCGGCCGTGGATGTCGACGGTGTATTCGGCCACGCGGGTCGGGCCCCAGCCGGTGACGTGGCCGGGGGCGACCGTGGGGTTGCCCTGGTCGTCGGTGTTGAGCCAGCGCAGGGTGATCGCGCCGCCCTCGTGCCGGGTGAAGGGGTCGGCGGCGGCCAGCCAGGTGGGCAGGCCCTCGGGGGTCGCCACGGCCGTCCAGAGCTCCTCCACAGGCTGGGGAAAGCGAAGGTCGTAGCGGAGGGTGTGGACGTCGCCGTCGGAAACGGCAGTGCCGTACGGGATCGGGTTTCTCGGGCTCGTCATGAGCCCACGATCTCGTACGGCACCGGTCGCCGCATGTGCGGCGGGGGCGGTCTAGACGCCGGAGTAGGAGTGCAGTCCGGAGAAGAAGACGTTCACCACGTAGTAGTTGAAAATGTAGGTCAGGAAGGCGAACAGGCCCAGGTAGGCGGCCTTGCGGCCCTTCCAGCCGGCCGTCGCGCGGGCGTGCAGGTAGGCGGCGTAGGCGACCCAGGTGACGAAGGACCAGATCTCCTTGGAGTCCCAGCCCCAGTAGCGGCCCCAGGCCTCGCCGGCCCAGACCGCGCCCGCCATGATCGTGAAGGTCCACAGCGGGAAGACCGTGGCGTTGATCCGGTACGCGAACTTGTCGAGGCTGGCCGCCGCGGGCAGCCGCTCCATGACCGAGGTGGCGAAGGCGCCGGGCTTCTTGCCGGAGGGGTCGGCGAGCTTGGACTCGTAACGGTCCCGGAAGAGGTAGAGCAGGGTGGAGACCGCGCCCAGGTACAGCACCGCGCCGGAGACGATCGCGCAGCTGACGTGGATCCACAGCCAGTAAGACTGCAGGGCGGGAACCAGCTGGGAGCTTTCGGTGTAGAGCCAGGTGACGGCGACACCCAGGTCCAGCAGGACCGTCACCGTCAGCAGCAGACCGATCCAGCGGACGTTCTTCTTCAGCGCGAGAAGGACGAGATAGGCGGTGACGGCCACGGACCCGAAGGTGATGGAGAACTCGTACATGTTGCCCCAGGGGGCGCGCTGCACGGACAGGGCGCGGGAGACCACCCCGCCCACGTGCAGGGCCCAGGCCAGGACGGTCAGCGAGATGGCGATCCGGCCGTAGAGGTCGCCCTTCTCGGTGCCGCCCGCGGCGCCGGGGCCGTCGGGGACGTCACGGCTGCCGTTGGCGGCCCGGGTGACGACCTTCGGGCGCTCCAGTACGGCCGTGCCGCCGCCCTTCTCGGCGGACTTCACGGTCACGGCGGGGGCGGCGGAAGCCTGGGCAGTGAGGGCCGCTGCGGTGCGGCCCACCTTGCTGCGGCTGCCGAACGCCCACTCCGCGAGGTGTGCGAGGAAGGCGAGCGTGTAGATCGCCATCGCCGAGTAGATCAGCGTGTTGCTGATATTGGCCAGATTCTCATTGGCGGCTGCGGCTGCGATGTTCACGCACGCGCTCCTTCGGACGGGTCAGCAGGCTCGGCGGGGTCGGCAGGCTCCGCGGTTTCGTCGGTCGGTGCCGGTCGGGCGGCGGGCGCTTCGGTGTGCAGCGCCACGGCCAGATCGGCGAGTTCTTCGGGCAGTCTGCCGTGCTCGTTGCGGCCCAGTCCGGCCATCTCGACCACGGTCACGCCGTCGGCGCCCTTCTCGGCCCGCACCCACACCCGGCGGCGCTGTATGAACAGCGAGGCGGCCAGGCCCAGCAGGGCGGCGACCGCGCCGAACAGGGCGGCGCCGTTGCCGGGCTGGTGGGAGACGGTGAAGGTGGCCCACTCCTTGAGGCCGGCGAACTCGACGCTGCCGTCGCCGTTGGGCAGGGCCATGGACTCGCCGGGCTTCAGCATCTTGCTGACCGGCTTGCCGCCGTCCTTGTACTGCTTCAGCTTCTTCATTTCGAGCTGGTAGACGTTCTGCGGCAGGCCGGAGGCCAGACCCAGGTCGCCGTGGAAGGGCGTCATCGCGAGCCGCGGATTCGCGGCTCCGGGAAACTGCGACCACATCTGTCCGGGGACCTTGGTGGGGATGAAGACTCCCTGGAAGCCCAGCTGATTGGGCTTGCCGTCCTTGTCCTTGGCGCCGGGCACCTTGACCACGCCGGAGGACGTGACGTTGGAGTCCTGCGGCAGGAAGGGCACCGCGCCGTTGTAGACGACCTTGCCGCGGCCGTCCTTGACCTTGATCACCGGCGAGTAGCCGTGCGAGCCGAGGTAGACCTTGGTGCCGCCGATCTCCAGCGGCTTGTTCACCTCGATCGCGCCCTTGCGGGCCGTGCCGTCGGCGCCTTCGTAGTACGTGACGTCGGCGCGGTAGGTGCGCGGGGTGCCGCGCTGCGGGCCGGAGGTCTCGTACGTACCGGTGAAGCGGTCCAGCTTGAAGGTGAACGGCTCCAGGCTCTCGGTGTCGAACAGCGGGCCCGACTTGAAGTCGTCGTACTGCACCAGGCTGTTGGAGAAGCCGCCGCCCTCGGTGATCAGAGTGCTGCCCTCGGACTTCCACAGGCTGCCGGAGGCGAAGGCGACCAGCAGCACGATCAGCGCGACATGGAAGGCCAGGTTGCCGGCCTCGCGCAGATAGCCCTTCTCGGAGCCGATGGAGCTACCGGAGGTCTGCGTACGGAAGCGGCGCTTCTTCAGCAGGCTCTGCGCGGCCTGGACGACCTGCTCGGGCTCGCGGTCGGTACGCCAGGTCGCGTACACGGGCATCCGGTTCAGGCGGCGCGGGGCGCCCGGCGGGCGGGCCCGCAGCTGCCCGACGAACTGCCAGGTGCGCGGGACGATGCAGCCGATGAGGGAGATGAACAGCAGGATGTAGATCGCCGAGAACCACACCGAGCTGTAGACGTGGAAGAGCCCGAGCTTGTCGTAGACCGGGCCGAGCGCGGGGTGGTCGACCTTGAACTTGTCGACCTTGACCGGGTCGGTGCCCTGCTGCGGGACCAGCGAGCCGGGGATCGCCCCGACCGAGAGCAGGAAGAGCAGGATCAGCGCGACCCGCATGGAGGTGAGCTGCCGCCAGAACCAGCGCGCCCAGCCGACGGGTCCCAGCGAGGGGAGGGAGACCTCCTCCTTGGGGACGGTGGAGAGCCGGTCCCCCGCGGCGCCGACATCGGGCTCGCGGGGGGAGTCGGTCTTGGTGGACATCAGTCAGATCCCAACGGTGTAGCTGCTCGTCCAGCTCTGGAGTCCGGACATCATGCCGTCCCAGATCCCGGTGACGAGGAGGATGCCGAGCGCGACCATCATGCCGCCCCCGATCCGCATGACCCATACGTAGTGGCGCTTGACCCAGCCGAACGCGCCCATCGCCTTGCGGAACGCGATCGCCGCGAGGATGAAAGGGAGGCCGAGGCCGAGGCAGTAGGCGACGGTCAGCAGGGCGCCGCGGCCGGCGCTGGCCTGGTTGATCGACAGGGTCTGGATCGCGGAGAGCGTCGGTCCCAGGCACGGGGTCCAGCCGACGCCGAAGAGGACACCGATCACCGGAGCGCCGGCCAGCCCCATGGCGGGCTTCTTGTGGATACGGAACTCACGCTGGCCGAAGCCGCGCAGCACGCCCGCGAAGAGCAGCCCCATCACGATCATGAGGACGCCGAGGACCTTGGAGAGCATCTCCTTGTGCGCCTGGAGTTCGTTGCCGATCTGGCCGAAGAGCATGCCGCCGGAGACGAAGACCGCGGTGAAGCCGAGGACGAACAGCAGCGCCCCGGCGAACATCCGGCCGCGCTTGGCCTCGGCGAGGTCCGTACCCGTGACTCCGGTGACGTACGACATGTAGCCGGGCACCAGGGGCAGCACGCAGGGAGAGAAGAAGGAGACCAGGCCGCCCAGGAGGGCGATGGGCAGGGCCAGCAGCAGCGCCCCGTTCAAAACCGTGTCATTGCCCATGTCACTTCTCGGCGATCACGGGGTCGACCATCTTGCGCAGCTCGTCCTCGCCCAGCGGGGCCAGCGAGCGCGCGGCGATGCGGCCCTTGCGGTCCAGCACGATGGTGGACGGGATGGCCTGCGGGTTCAGGCTGCCCTTGGGGAAGCGCAGCATCAGCTTCCCGGTCGGGTCGAAGAGGCTGGGGTAGGGCACCTTGTGCTCGTCCTCGAAGCCGACCGCCTGGTGCTTCTCGGCGTCGCGGGTGTTGATGCCGATGAACTGGACGCCCTGGGACTTGGTCTCGTTGGCGACCTTGGTGAAGTTGGGGGCCTCGGCGATGCACGGGCCGCACCACGAACCCCACACGTTCAGGACGACGACCTTGCCCTTGTAGTCGGCGACGTCCAGCTTGCCACCCTTGGTGGTCTCGCCGGAGAGGTCGGGTGCCGGGGTGCGCTCGTTCGCCGCGACGGTGTCGATGCCGTCCTTGCCCTGCACGAACTTCGTCTGGGCGGAGCCGCCGGAGGTGCCGTTCCCACAGGCGCTCAGGGTCAGCGCGGCGAGCGCGGCTCCTGCGGCGAGCAGGGTTGTGCGACGGCGGCCGGGCAGTCGGCGGGGGGCGCGGCAGGCACTCATGTGAAAAGTTTCGCATGGGCCTTTTGTGGATCTTCCGCGCCCCCCATGCCCGGTTCGTACGGGCACGTCAGAGGGGTTGTACGGCCCCGTCGGACGGCCGGGGAAGGGCCCTTAGGCCGCCGAGAGGTAGCCCTTCCAGTCCCCCGCCGGCTTCTGGCCCACGCTCAGCTTCTGGAGCTTGGCGATCACCTTGGGGTCCTGGACGTCCAGCCAGTCGGTGAACTGCTTGAAGGACACCAGCCGTACGTCCTTGTGCTTCTCGTTGGCGATGTGCTTGAGCGCTTCCTCGACGGCGTCCATGTAGATGCCGCCGTTCCACTGCTCGAAGTGGTTGCCGATGAAGAAGGGGGCGCGGTTGGACTCGTAGGCGCGCTGGAAGCCGGAGATGTAGGCGTCGGTGGCCTGCTTGCGCCAGCCCGGGTAGTTGGACGGCGGGGCCTTGGTGGAGTTCTTGGACTGGTTGGCGAGGATGTTGTAGTCCATGGACAGGACCTGGAAGGAGTGTCCGGGGAAAGGAATCTGCTGGAGGGGGAAGTCCCAGATTCCCCTCTTCTTCTTGGGCCACATCTGCAGGCCGCCGGGCGAGCTGGCGTCGTAGCGCCAGCCGAGCTTCTTGGCGGTGGGCAGCAGGTTGTCCTGGCCGAGCAGGCAGGGGGTGCGGCCGCCGACCAGTTCCTTCTTGTAGTCGAAGGGCAGCGGTTCCACGTCGGTGAAGCCGGTGTTCGTACGCCACTTGGTGACGAAGTCCATGGCCTGGTCGATTTCGGACTGCCACTGGGCGGGCGTCCAGTGCTTGACGGAGGTGGGGCCGTCGCCGCAGAAGTGGCCGTTGAAGTGCGTGCCGATCTCGTGGCCCTCCAGCCACGCCTCGCGCACGTTCTTGAGCGTCTCCTTGATGTGGTCGTCGGTGAGGTAGCCGATGTCGGAGGCGCCGACCTTGTTGTTCGGCGGGCGGTACAGGCTCTTCTTGGACTCGGGCAGGCAGTACAGCCCGGACAGGAAGAACGTCATCGCCGCGCCGTGGTCCTTGGCGAGCTTGCGAAAGCGCGGGAAGAGGCCGTTGCCGACCTCGCCGGCGCCGTCCCAGGAGAAGATCACGAACTGCGGCGGGGTCTGTCCCGGCTCCAACCGCTCGGGCTTCTCGGGCTGGTTGGGCTGTGGCCCGGAATCGGCGGTCGAGCCGTCGCCGATCGGCTTGGCCTTGCCCTGGACGGTGTTCTTCACCTTGTCCTTGTCGGCCTGCGAACCCGAGCCCGAACAGCCCGCGACGCCCAGCGCCGCCGCTGCCCCAACTCCCATACCCAGCAGGCTCCGCCGACTGATCGCGCGCATTGGGACCCCATCCATCTCGCCAAACTCACTGTCCATGTAAACGGACATCGGGCAAGAGGGCATGTCGAAGACCGGGGTTCCGGCACATGGCCGGAGAATTCATATTTTGCCGCGATTTGACGTGGGCGGATTCGGCCAACTTCGCCACCGGTGAGGACGGAGAAAAAGACCGGCCGGTTCCAGCCCATCGCCGGAACCGGCCGGTGCGTCGCCCCGCGGGCGAAAGATCAGGCGCCGAACGCCTTCGACTTGCCCTTCACCGGCTTGGCGCCGGCCAGCAGGTGCGCGGGCACCAAGTCCCGCGCCGGCTCGCTGTAACCCACCGAAACGATCTTGTCGCCGTGGAAGGTGAAGGAGGTCAGCGAGGCGAGCGTGCACTGCCGCCGCCGCGGGTCGTGCCACAGCCGGCGCCGCTCGGCGAAGCTGCGCACGATCCAGATCGGCAGCTGGTGGCTGACCGCGACCGCCTCGTGCCCGCGGGCCGCGTCCCGGGCCGCGCCCAGCGCGCCCATCATCCGTACGACCTGCTCGATGTACGGCTCGCCCCACGAGGGCTTGAAGGGGTTGGTCAGGTACTTCCAGTTGCCGGGCTTCTTCAGCGCGCCGTCGCCCACCCCGAAGGTCTTGCCCTCGAAGACGTTGGCCGCCTCGATCAGCCGCTCGTCGGTGGCCAGATCCAGGCCGTGCGCCTTGGCGACCGGCGTCGCCGTCTCCTGGGCGCGCTCCAGCGGGGAGGACACCACATGGGTGATGTCCCGCCCCTCCAAGTGCTCGGCCACCCGGTCGGCCATCTTCCGGCCCAGGTCGGAGAGGTGATAGCCGGGACGGCGCCCGTACAGCACGCCCTCGGGGTTGTGCACCTCGCCGTGCCGCATCAGATGCACCACGGTGATCTCTTCGCTGCTCATGCCACCCATCCTCGCTCGGCCGACTCCCGCTCCACCCGGCTCACGCCGTCGCTTCGGCCGCGGCCCGCGCGGCGGCCGGCAGGGCCGCGGCGATCCGCTCGACCGCCCGCTCGTCGTGCGCGGACGAGACGAACCACGACTCGAACGCGGACGGCGGCAGGTAGACGCCCTGGGCCAGCATCGAGTGGAAGAAGGCGGTGAAGCGGAAGGACTCCTGCGCCTTGGCCTTGTCGTAGTCGGTGACGTCCTGGTCGGTGAAGAAGACGGAGAACATGTTGCCCGCGACCTGGAGGCGGTGCGCGACGCCCTCCTTGGCCAGCGCCTCGGTCACCAGGCCGCGCACCTGCGCGGAGACGGCGTCCACCGTCCCGTACACGGCGTCGTCCAGCAGCCGCAGCTGGGTGACGCCGGCGGCGGTGGCGACGGGGTTACCGGAGAGGGTGCCCGCCTGGTAGACCGGGCCCGCCGGGGCCAGGTGCGCCATCACGTCGGCGCGGCCGCCGAAGGCCGCCGCGGGGAAGCCGCCGCCCATGACCTTGCCGAAGGTCATCAGGTCGGGCTCGACGCCGTCGATGCCGTACCAGCCCGCCTTGCTGACGCGGAAGCCGGTCATGACCTCGTCGGAGATGAACAGCGCGCCGTTCTCCTGGCAGACGTCCTTCAGGCCCTGGTTGAAGCCGGGCAGCGGCGGCACCACGCCCATGTTGCCGGGCGAGGCCTCGGTGATCACACAGGCGATCTCGCCGGGGTGCGCGGCGAAGGCGGCGCGTACGGCCTCGATGTCGTTGTACGGCAGCACGATGGTGTCGCCGGCCTGCGCGCCGGTGACGCCGGGGGTGTCGGGCAGCCCGAAGGTGGCCACCCCGGACCCGGCCGCGGCCAGCAGCGCGTCGACGTGGCCGTGGTAGCAGCCGGCGAACTTCACGACCTTGGCGCGGCCCGTGAACCCGCGCGCGAGCCGGATCGCGGACATCGTCGCCTCGGTCCCGGAGGAGACCAGCCGCACCTGCTCGACCGGCTCGATACGGGCCACGATCTCCTCGGCCAGCTCCACCTCGCCCGCGCCGGGCGTACCGAAGGAGGTGCCCCGCGCGACCGCGGCCTGCACGGCGGCCGTCACCTGCGGCTGCGCGTGGCCGAGGATCATCGGCCCCCACGAGCACACGAGGTCGACGTACTCACGGCCGTCGGCGTCGGTGAGGTACGGACCGGTACCGGACACCATGAACCGGGGCGTACCGCCCACGGCACGGAAGGCCCGCACCGGAGAGTTCACGCCGCCCGGCGTCACCGCGGACGCGCGGTCGAAGAGCGACTCGGATACTGGGGCGTCATAGTCATACGGAAAAGGCACTGTGATCCTGACCTGCGGGACGTAGGAAGGGGCGGCGGCGGGCGGTCGCGCCCCGGCTGACAGCGGTGCGGGCACCGGCGCGAGGGGTGTGCGCTCTTGCGGTTCGCTTGCTACGGGCTCTTCTCTCGCTCTCAAACTCGTTCTCGGCCGGGCGTCAGGCCCCGCTTGTCTGCGAGACTGGGGCGTCGTACGAGTAAGTCACGCAAGCAATGGTCTCAGAGGCGCACGGGGGCGCGTGGCCGGGCGTTTCACGCGCCTGTCACGGGGGAGGTCTCTGGGACGATGATCGGGTTGCGCGGCTGGGGCTGCGAGTGGTCGGGTGGAGATATGCATCGCGGTGGCGAACTGGGCGAGGGCACCGAAGACCGGGGCCCCGAGCGCGCCCAGCGGGGCCGTCACCGGCGCGAGGAGACCAAGGGCGGGGGAAACAGAGGCAGCCGCATGGGGGTGACGTACAAATACTTCGGCGCGCCGGACGGCGCGACAGCGGCCCGTGTCCCGGTCACGATGCGGCCCGAGGAGCTGGGCGGCGACGAGCTCGGCATGGGCGGCATGTTCACCAAGATCAAGCCGGAGACGATGGCCGCCATGGTCCTCACCGGCATCGAGGGCATACCCCTGCACAAGGTCCCCCCGCTGGAGCTGGTCGTCCTCCACCCCGATTACGCCGTGGTCAAACTCCCCATGACCGTCGTCGACCCCCTGCGCGGCGTCGGCGAGGAATCGGTCGGCGCCGCGGCCTTCATCTGGTCCACCGTCCCCGACCGCGGCGGCCCGCGCGACGCCTTCACCGTCTACCAACTCCTGCACGAGTGGCAGGACTTCAGCCACCGGCTCCACGAGGCGGGGCATCAGGCGTACTGCCTGGTGTGGCCCTGAAAGACACCCCCTAGAGCTTGGGTACGACCGGCTCGGGCAGGGACGCGGCCCAGGAGGTGAGGACGGAGACGGCCTCGGCCTCCGTAGGGCCGCCGGCGGGCGTGGCGGGCAGGGCGCGCCGCTCGTCCGGCAGGGCCAACTCCCGGTAGAGCCGGAGGTCTTCGAAGCCGTTGCGGGCCACTTCGCGGCTGGGGGCGCCGTACACGACGCGGGGAATGCGGGCCCAGTAGCAGGCGGTCAGGCACATGGGGCAGGGCTCACTGCTGGAGTAGAGGACGCCGTCCTCGAAGAGGTGGCGGCCCAGGGCCTGTCCTGCCGCGCGCAGGGCCATGATCTCGGCGTGTGCGGTGGGGTCGTGGAGCCGTACGACCGCGCCGGCGCCCTCGCCCACGACGGCGCCGCCGACGACCAGCAGCGCGCCGAACGGGGTGGCTCCCGGGTCCGTGAGCGAGCGCCGGGACAGGTCCACGGCGCGGCGGAGGTGGCTGAGATCTTCGGGGGCGAGGGGCTCGGGGCCGTTGTGGCGCTGCTGGGGCATGGGCACTCTCCCTCGGCGGCGCGGGCTCAGTCCCCGCGGCCGCACGGCGGTTGGTAGGGCTGCTGGGACAGGTGCTGGCGCCACTGCTGCTCGGTGAGGACGCCGCGCGTGGTGGCGCACACCCGCTCGGCGGCGTTCTCGGTGCTCAGGTCCCACATCCGTACGGTGTCGTCGCCGCTGGCGGTGATCAGGTGGCGGCCGTCGGGTCTGAAGGCCAGCGAGGTGACGGCGGTGGTGTGGCCGGTGTCCAGCAGCCGGGAGGGGGCGCCGAAGGTGGGGTCGGACAGGTCCCACAGGCGCACGGTCCGGTCGTCGCTGCCGGTGACCAGGGTCTTGCCGTCCGGGCTGAAGACGACCGCGCCGACCGGCTCGGTGTGGCCGGCCAGCGGGGCGCCCAGCGGCTTGGCGTGGGCGGGGTCGGTGACGTTCCACAGGCGCACGGTCCGGTCGTTGCCCGCCGTGGCCAGCACGGTGCCGTCGGGGCTGAAGACGGCGACGCTCACATCGGTGGTGTGGCCGGTCAGCGGGCGGCCCAGCAGGACCGGGCGGTCGGGGTTGCTGATGTTCCACAGGCGGATGGTGCGGTCGCTGCTGGCGGTGGCCAGGGTGCGGCCGTCGGGGCTGAAGGCGGCGTAGTTCACATAGCCGGTGTGGCCGGTCAGCGGGCGGCCCACGGTGGTGGGGCGCGCGGGGTCGGCGATGCTCCACAGCTGGACGCTCTGGTCGTCCCAGCCGGTGACCATGGTGCGGCCGTCGGAGCTGATGTCCAGCGGCCCGGCGTAACGGGTGTGCAGGGGCAGGGGTTTGCCCAGCGGCTTGGGTGCCGACGGGTCGGCGATGTCCCACAGGCGGGTGGCGCCGTCGCCGCCCGAGGTGGCCAGAATGCGCCCGTCGGGGGTGAATTCGGCGCCGTTGAGGTAGTTGTTGTGGCCCTCGATGGGGCGGCCGAGGCGGGTGGGGCGGGCAGGGTCGGAGGTGTCCCACAGCCGTACGGTGCGGTCGTTGCTGGAGGTGGCCAGCAGCCGTCCGCCCGGCCCGAACCGGGCGCTGGACAGCGAGGCGGTGTGCCCGGTCAGCACGCCCGCGGGCAGTGACCACAGGGACGCCGTGCCGTTGGCGGACCCGGTGGCCAGACTGCGGCCGTCGGGGCTGAAGATGGCGGTGAAGGTGCCGCCGCTGCTGGCCGCGAGCGGCTGGCCCAGCTGGGCGATACGGGCCGGGTCGGCGACGTTCCACAGCCGCGCGGTGCCGTCCGTACCGGCCGAGGCGAGCAGCCTGCCGTCGGGGCTGAAGTCGACCGACCACACCGGCGCGGTGTGCCCGGCCACCGAGGTGCCGAGCGCCTGGACGCCGTCGGGGTCGGCGACGTTCCACAGCCGGATCGACTTGTCCTCGCTGCCGGTGGCCAAAGTGCGGCTGTCGGGCGCGAAGGTGACGGAGTGGACGGTGCCGGAGTGGCCCTTCAGCGGCTCGCCCGCGCGCCGCGGTCTGCCCGGGTCGCTGACGTCCCACAGCAGGGTGGTGGTGTCGTCGCCGCCCGCGGCGAGCAGCTTCCCGTCGGGGCTGAAGGCCACCGAGCGCACCGGCGCGCTGTGGCCGGTCAGCGGCTCGCCCAGCTGCTCGGGGCGGGCGCGGTCGCCGATGTCCCACAGCCGTACGGTGCGGCCCTCCTCGGCGGCGGCCAGGGTGCGGCTGTCGGGGCTGAACGCCACCAGGTAGACGGTGCCGTTCTCGCCCGCGATCGGGTCGCCCAGCTGCTGGGGGCGGGCGGGGTCGCTCACGTCCCACAGCCGTACGGTGCGGTCGTCGCCCGCGGAGGCCAGGGTGCGCCCGTCGGGGCTGAAGACCGCCGAGGTCACCCAGCTGCGGTGGCTGGTCAGCGGACGGCCCAGCGGCTTGGGCCGGGACCGGTCGCTGATGTCCCACAGCCGTACGGTGCGGTCGTAACTGGCGGTGGCCAGCACCTTGCCGTCGGGGCTGAAGGACGTCAGGTACACCGAGCCGCCGTGCCCTCGCAGGGGCGTGGCCAGCGGGGTGTTCTGCGCCGACAGCAGCTTGTCGGCGACGTCCTGGTCGTCCGGGCGCATGCGGTGCGCCACCAGGGCGAGCTGCGCGGAGAGCGAGGGGTCGCTCTCGTGCGTACGGTCCGCCTCGGCCACCACGCTGCGGAACTCCGCGTCGGCGCGCTGGCTCACCGCGTCCGAGCGCTGCCAGATCGCTATGGCCGTGGAGACCAGCGCGAGCACGAGCAGCGCGCTGAGCGTGGCGATGGCCCGGTGGGCGCGGCGCACCCGGCGCTGCTCGCCGGCGATACCGGCCTCCAGGAAGGCGGTCTCCAGGTCGTTGAGCGCCTCGGGGTGGGTCCTGGCCCACGTACGGGCGCTCGCCAGCTGGGTGCCGCGGTACAGCGCCTCCGGGTCGCGGCCCAGGTCGTGCCAGGTGCGGGCGGCGGTGGTCAGCCGGCGGTGGGTGCGCAGCGCCTCGCGGTCGTCGCTCAGCCAGCGCCGCAACCGGGGCCAGGCGCGGATGACGGCCTCGTGGGCGACCTCGACGGTGGTGTCCTCCAGCACGATCAGGCGCGCGGCGGCCAGGCGGTGCAGCAGCAGGGCGAGGGTGTCGGGGTCGGCCAGGCCGTTCAGCTCGCTGCGCGAGACCCGGCGGCGGGTGTCCTCGGTCTCCTCGCCCAGGGCCGTCAGGCGCAGGAACAGGGCGTTCAGTACGGCCTGTTGGCGGGCCGGGGCGCTGGTGTAGAGGTGTTCGGCGGTCTGCGCGATGGCCCCCTGCATGCCGCCGCTGGCGCGGTAGTCCGCCAGCCGCAGCACGCCGTCCTTGCGGCGCAGCCAGACCTCCCGCATGGCGTGCGCGACCAGCGGCAGGGCGCCGGGCTGCCCGGCCGCCTCGGCCACCACCGCCTCGGTCAGGCCCGGTTCCACGCTCAGCCCGGCCGCCGCCGCGGGGCAGTTGATGATCTCCCGCAGCTCCTCGCGGGTGGGCGGGCCGACCGGCATCTGTACGCCCGAGCGCAGCGCCGCGACCAGTCCGGCGTGGGTGAACAGCTGGGCGTAGAAGTCGGCGCGTACGGCGAGCACGGCCCGCACCCGGGGCGTACTGGCGTGGCACAGCTCGGCCAGCGCCGACAGGAAGGCCGAGCGCTCCTGCTCGTCCTCGCACTGGATGAAGGTCTCCTCGAACTGGTCGACCACCAGCACCACGCGCTCGTCCTCCGGCCGGGAGGCGAGCCAGGTGCCCAGCGCCAGGCCCAGGGCGGCCGGGTCGCGGGCCACTTCGCGGCGCAGCGCCTCGGGCGAGCCGCCCACCAGGCCGGTGACCGCGTCGGCCAGCGCGACCAGCGGGCGGGCGCCGGGGACCAGGAGGACGGCGTGCCGCTGCGGCCCGAGGCCGGGCAGCAGGCCCGCGCGCAGCAGGGAGGACTTGCCGCAGCCGGAGGCGCCGAACACCGCCAGGAGCGGTCCCTGTTCGACGTGCCGGTGCAGTTCCTTGATCAGTTCGGCGCGGCCGAAGAAGACATCGGAGTCCTGTGCGGTGAAGGCGGCCAGGCCCGGGTAGAGGGTCCGCTCCTCGGCCTCCTCGGCGCCGGGGTGCTCGGGGTCGTCCTTGGCGTCCTTGGACACCTCCTCGGAGGCGGCCTGCCAGTGCGCCTCCCACTCGGCCGTATCGCCGCCGCACGCCTCTACGTAGGCCAGCACCACCTGCAGGGAGGGCAGCCGGTCGCCCTTGGCCGCCTCGGCGAGCGTGCTCGCGGAGTAGTGCGCACGGCGCGCCAGTGAGCGGTAGCTGGGCGCCCCGGCCCGCTCCCGCAACTGCCGCAGCTGCCACGCCAGCCGCTGCACCGGACCCGCCTGAGGGTCCACGGGCCGCTCCGGCCGTCCCAGCCGCGCCGGCCGGCGCTCCCTGCCCGTATCCGCCATGCCAAAGCCTCCGCCATATGCCCCGCCGGCGCTCGCCTCGTACGGTCTGCAACTTTGTCCGACTTGATTGTCCTGCGTGAACTGGGGTTTCGGACAAGTCCCCGGGGGTTCCAAGGTGGTATCAGCCGGAAACCAGAGGCGCCGCTGGGTCGCCTCGCCGATTCCCGGCGAGTTCGGAGGCCGGGCGCGCGGCGAGCGGGAGCGGCGCTCTCCGAGGTCCGCCCGAGCCGTCATCGGGGGAGGACGGCTCGATCGGGCCGCGCCCGGCCACGAACGATCTCACAGGCGTGAACGGCGCGGGCTCGCGGGGGAACTCCGCGCCGATTCGCGCTGTTTTCATGGGACTTCGTATGGATTCAGCGGCTTTGTTCCGCTTTCTGCGGCTCGGTGCCCTACCAAGTGGGCCGGGCCGACACCCCGCCGTCGACGACGAGATTGTGTCCCGTGAGCCAGGAGGCCATCGGTGAGGCGAGGAAGACACAGGCGTCCCCGACGTCCTGCGGCGTGCCCAGCCTGCCGGTGGGCGCCGCCCTGTGCCAGCGCTCGACGCCCTCCGGCCAGGCCTGGGCGAGCCCGTCGTGGGCGATCAGGCCCGGGGAGACAGCGTTGACGCGGATGCCGTACGCGCCGTACTCCAGCGCAGCCGAGCGGGCGTGCATCACCACCGCCGCCTTGGACGCGCAGTAGTGGGCGTGCGCGGCGGCCGGCGCCGACGCCTCGATGGAGGCGATGTGCGTGACGGTGCCGCCGCCGGCCGCGCGCAGCACGGGGACGGCGGCCTGGGTGCACGCGAACGCGCTGAGGGTGTTGACGTCGACCACCGCGCGCCAGTCGGCGACGGTCATGGAGGCGAGGTCCTGGGTCGGCTGCACGCCCGCGTTGTTGACCACGGCGGTCAGCCGGCCGCGCCACTGGGCCGCCTCGCGGACCAGGCGGTGGCACTCCTGCTCGTCGGAGAGGTCCGCGGCCAGCGCCAGCGCGCCGCCGCCCGCCTCCTCGATCCGCGCGACCACGGCGTGCGCCGCATCCGCGTTGCTGCGGTAGTGGGCGACGACCGCGGCCCCGGCGGCGGCGAAGCGCAGGGCGATACCGCGCCCGACGACGCCGCCCGCGCCGGTCACCAGGGCGACCTGGTCGGTCAGATCGGGCAGCCCGGGGTCGGTGCGCAGGCTGATCCGGGGGCTCATGAGCGGCACAGCGCGGGGATCAGCGCCGCCTCCTGGGGGTAGCGGGCCAGGAGTTGGGCCGCGTCCCCCTGCTCGTATCCCTCGTAGGTGAAGCCCGGCGCCATGGTGGTGCCGAAGAGCGTCCACGCGCCGCCGTCGGCCACCCGCGCGCCCATCCAGGTGCCCGCGGGGACCGTGAGCTGGACCTGCTGGCCGCCCAGAACGTCCGGTCCCAGTACGGCCGTTCGCGACCGCCCGTCCGGTGCCAGCAGGAGCAGGGCGAGCGGGTCGCCGAGGTAGAAGTGCCAGATCTCGTCGGTGGGCAGGCGGTGCAGGGCGGAGAAGTCGTCGGGGGCGTCGGTCAGCAGCATGACGATCGCGGTGCCCGCCGGGCGTCCGTCCTCCTCGCGTACGGGACCTGCCCAGGTCTGCCGGAAGAGGCCGCCCTCGCGCGGCAACGGCTCCAGCCCGTACAGCTCGGCCAGTTCAGCGGGGTCGGGGTGAGGTCTTTGAGCGGCTGAGCGGCGCATTCCCGTCCTTCCCGTAGAAGCGCGCCTCCCGTAGGGGCGCGGGGAGCGCCCACCCTATGCAGCCGCGGGGCACCGCCGGGAAGAATCGCGCCATGAGCGACCCACAGGAACCCTCCCGCGCCCCGGCGCCCGCCGCACCCGCCTGCCCCGCGGCCTGGGACACCGTCGAGCGACTCGCCGCCTGGCTCGACCGCGAGCGGAGCCTGCCGCCCGAACAGGAGCGGCTGTTGCGCATCCTCAAACTCTCCGAGGAGGCGGGCGAGGTCGCGCAGGCCGTCATCGGCGCCACCGGCCAGAATCCGCGCAAGGGGGTCAGCCACAGCTGGGAGGACGTGCAGAGCGAGCTGTGCGATGTGATCGTGACGGCGATGGTGGCGCTGCGCACGCTGACTCCGCAGGCCCCCGCGGTCTTCGCCGAGCATCTGGCGCGGGTGGCGGGGCGGGTTCAGGTCTGAAGGGTCTGAGGGCCTGAAGGGCCTGAAGGGCCTGAGGGTCTGAAGGGGCGGCCGGCGGGCCGCCGTTCACGGCTGGCCGACCGCCGTCGAGGGCCCGTCCGCCGTCAAGTAGCGCTGCACGGTCGGCGCCAGCCAGGCCACCACCTCGTCGTGGGTGAGGGTGACGGCGGGCGGGAAGCGCAGGACGTAGCGGCACAGCGCCATGCCCAGGATCTGGGAGGCGATCAGCGCGGCGCGGGTCGCGGCCTCCCTGGGGTGCGGGCACGCGGCCGCGACGACCGGCCGTATCTGCTCGGCGAAGATGGTGCGCATCAGCTCGGCGCCCGCCTGGTTGGTGACGCCGACCCGCATCATCGCGGTCAGCGTCTCGTCGGTCTCCCAGCGCTCGACGAAGTGGCGCACCAGGCGTACGCCCCACTCCTCGTGCGGCACCGCGGACAGGTCCGGTGCCTTCAGCTCGATCTGGGAGGCGGCGGCGAACAGGCCCTCCTTGTTGCCGTAGTAGCGCATGACCATCGACGGGTCGATGCCCGCGTCCTTGGCGATGGCGCGGATGGTCGCGCGCTCGTACCCGTCGGCGGCGAAGCGGTCGCGCGCGGCGCTCAGGATCGCGGCGCGGGTCGCGTCGGAGCGGCGGGGGCGCAGGGAGGCGGGCTCGATGTCAGCCATGCCAACGACTGTAGGCCAACAGGTGTTGACATGCCAGGGACGCGGCGCCTAGCGTTGCCAACAAGCGTTGACCAACATGCGTTGGCATAGGAGGCGGCCATGAACCGCAAGCCCGGCACCACGCACCACAGCAACGACACCCACCCCACCGCCACCAGGTCCGATGTCATCGTCGTGGGCGCGGGGCCCACCGGGCTGCTGCTCGCCGGCGACCTCGCGACCGCGGGCCTGGACGTCACCCTTCTCGAACGGCGCGGCCCGCAGATCAGCAATCTCACCCGCGCCCTGGTCGTGCACGCCCGCACCCTGGAGCAGTTCGACGCCCGCGGCCTGGCCGACGAACTCATCGCCACCGGCAGCCCCGTACGGCAGCTGCGGCTCTTCGGCCGGGCCACCCTCGACCCTGCACAACTGCCCAGCCGCTTCCCGTTCGTCCTGGTCACCCCGCAGTTCGAGGTCGAGCGGCTGCTGGAGCAGCGGGCCCGCAAGGCCGGGGTCGCCTTCGTGCACGGCAGTGAGGTGGACGGCCTGGAGCAGGACGAGAACGGGGTGCTCGTACGCGCGCACGCGAGCGACGACCCCGCCCGCCGCACCAGCCACCGCGCCGCCTACCTCGTCGGCACCGACGGGGTGCGCAGCGCCGTCCGCGAGGCGCTCGGGCTGCCCTTCCCCGGCAAGGCGGTCGTACGCTCCATCGTGCTGGCCGACGTGCGGCTCGACCGGGCGCCCGAGACCCCCTTCGCCGCCGACGCCACCGCCGACGCGCTCTCGATCATCGCCCCCTTCGGCGACGGCTGGTACCGCGTCGTCGGCTGGAACCGGCACCGGCAGCTGCCCGACAGCGCCCCCGTCGGCCTGGAGGAGGTCCGCGAGTTCACCCGGCTCGTGCACGGCACCGACTACGGCATGCGCGAGGCCCGCTGGACCTCGCGCTTCCACAGCGACGAGCGCCAGGTCCCGCACTACCGCGTGGGCCGCGCCTTCCTGGCGGGCGACGCCGCGCACGTCCACTCCCCCGCCGGCGGCATGGGCATGAACACCGGTCTGCAGGACGCCGCCAACCTCAGCTGGAAGCTGGCCGCCGTGCTCCAAGGACACGCTCCGGAGCGCCTGTTGGACACCTACCACGACGAACGGCACCCCGTCGGCCGGGCGGTGCTGCGCGCCAGCGGCGCCATCGTGCGGGCCGCCCTGCTGCACACCCCGGCGCAGCGCGCGCTGCGCGGCGCGATCGCCCTGCTCGTGGGCACCGTACCGGCGCTGACCCGCCGCGGCGTGCGCACGGTCTCCGGCATCGGCATCTCCTACCCGGCCGGGCCCGGCGCCCACCCGCTGGCGGGCAAGCGCGCCCCCGACCTGCGGCTGGCCGGGGGCGGGCGGCTGTACGAGGCGCTGCGCGAGGGGCATTTCGTGCTCGTCGCGCCCGCCCGGGACGCCGTGGACCTCGGCGGCCGCGGGGACCGGGTCGTGCGCGCCACCTGGGCCGGCGCGCGGGGCACCATGCTGCTGGTCCGCCCGGACGGCTATATCGCCTGGGCGACCGACGAGAGCGCCCCGGCCCGGCGCGCCGAGGCCCTGCGCGGCGCCCTGCGGGACTGGACGGGCCCGGAGGGGGACACCGACGCCCCCTCCGCTACCCGGTGATGTGCCTCAAGTAGGTCCGGGGGTCGGCGAGATAGCGGCGCCAGTGGTCGACGAGGGCCAGTTCCTCCCACTGCGCCCGGCGCATGCCGTGCTCGCCGACCTCGACTATCTCCGCGCCGGGCAGGGCCGTGAGCAGCGGGGAGTGCGTGGCGCACACGATCTGGGCGCCGCGCTCGGCCAACTCCTTCATCAGCCCGACCAGTTCGAGGCAGGAGGTGAAGGAGAGCGCGGCCTCCGGCTCGTCCATCACATACAGCCCGCGGTCGCGGAACTTCTCCCGGAAGGTCATCAGAAAGCTCTCGCCGTGGCTCATCTCGTCCGGCACCCCGGACAGCTGGGTGCGGCCGAGCGCCTCGATCGCGGTCTCCGCCCGCAGGAAGAACCCCTTGCGCCGGGTGCGCGCCCCGCGCAGCATCCCCCGCCCCTCCAGTGTGGCGTCGAAGCGCAGCACCGAGCCGAGGTCGGAGGGCTCGCGCGGGCTCGCGTACTTCTGGCCCGCCCGGCCGCCGTACGAATCCAGGCCGTACGCCTCCGCCAATGCCTCGACGACCGTGGACTTGCCCGAGCCGTTCTCCCCCACCAGGAAGGTGACGGGCGCGGTGAACTTCAGCCCGTCCTCGGCCAGCTGCCGCACGCACGGCACCGTCCAGGGCCAGGCGCCCCGCCCGGCACCGCCCCCTGGTGGGAGATCCACATACGCACGTTCGATGAGCATGCTCCGAAGCTCTCACACGCCACTGACAATCGCCCGCGACAGCCGCCCCACCAGCACCGATGACGTCAAACGGCCCGCCGTGGCCCGTCCCGCCTACCCTTTGATCATGCTCGTCGCCCGCTCCGTCGCCCTGTTCGCCCTCGCCGCCCTCTTCGAGATCGGCGGCGCCTGGCTCGTCTGGCAAGGGGTGCGGGAACACCGCGGCTGGGCCTGGATCGGCGCCGGCGTCCTGGCGCTCGGCGTGTACGGGTTCGTCGCCACCCTCCAGCCCGACGCGGACTTCGGGCGCATCCTCGCCGCGTACGGCGGGGTCTTCGTGGCCGGCTCGATCGCCTGGGGCATGGTCGCCGACGGCTACCGCCCCGACCGCTGGGACGTCGTCGGCGCGCTGATCTGCCTGGCCGGCATGGCCGTGATCATGTACGCGCCCCGGGGGCGCTGACTTCGGCCCACCGGGGCCCGTACCTCGCATTCCCCCCGGAACCTCATCCGCCCCCCTACCCCCCGTCGTCCGTCATCGCCCGCCCGGCCGCCTCAACGCACCATCACCCGCCCGCTCTTGGCCGACGGCGCTCCGGCGGCGCACGACGACTTCTCCGCGGCCGTCATCCTGCGCGTCTTGACGACCACCGCGTTGTGGCTGCCGTCGGTGCCGTTGGCCGCGGGGCCGGTGACGGTGTCCGGCACGAACCAGTAGTAGTGCCCCCACTTGGGGCTGTCGTAGTGCGTCTGCCAGGTGCCCGACACCTTCTGCATCACCTGCGCGCGGGCGATCCAGCCCACCTCGCCGGGCTGCACCGTCATGCCCAGCGCGCTGCTCTCGGTGTGCGAACTGGTCCATGTGTGGCTGTAGTTGGCGGTCACGCTCACATCGATGATGCCCGCTATCTTGCCGCCCGCGGTCACCGAGACACCCGCCGAGTCGGTGGAGCCCACCGTGTCCGACCAGGTCATCGTCTGGGTCGCGGGGGACGTCGTGCAGTTGTAGACCGCGTCGGAGACCCGGCGGAACTCGCCGAGGTAGGCCTTGCCGAGCACCGGCTCGTTGAAGCTGCACTTGCCCAGGCCCGAGGCGCAGTCGGCCATGATCTCCTTACGGGTCGGCCCGTCGGCCGCCGCCGCGGGCAGCGTCATCGCCGACACCGCCCCCATCAGGGTCGCCCCCACTGCCAGCGCGCGGCCCCCACACCGCAGCGCACGGTTGATCGCCATCTCGCATCCCCTTCGTCTCGTACAGGCGACGTCCCGAGCGCGCCGCATGTTGCGCATGAGACTGATGCATCGAACGACCTCAACTACACCAAAGATCAGTAAAGTTGTAGTTAATCGCTAAACATCAACTCTGTCCGTATTGCCGAGATGACGAGCGGATGACATCGCGGTGTGCACCGCCCGAAGACGCCGCGCGCAGCGGGCGAAATCCGCCCGGCGACAGCGCCCGGCCTGCGCTTATCCTGCGTAGGCGCACAGGTCTGCGTACGGATCTGTGTACGGATTCGCGTACGGCCCCGGCATCCAGCACGGGACCGGCCCACCGCCCCAAGGAGACGCACCATGACCGCCGCCGCACTCCCCCAGCCCTCCGCCGACAGCGCTTCCGCGGAAGCCGCCGCCCGCGTCGCCGTCGTCACCGGAGCGAGCAGCGGCATCGGTGCCGCGACCGCGCGCCAACTGGCCGCGGCCGGCTACCGTGTGGTCCTCACCGCGCGCCGCAAGGACCGCATCGAGGCGCTGGCCGCCGAGCTCGCGCAGAGCGGCCCCGGCGCGGAGGCGTACGCGCTCGACGTCACCGACCGCCCCGCCGTCGACGCCTTCGCCGCCCACCTCACCGACCGGTACGGCCGCGTGCACGTCCTGGTCAACAACGCGGGCGGCGCGCTCGGCGCCGACCCGGTGGCCAGCGCCGACCCCGCCGACTGGCGCACGATGTACGAGGTCAACGTCCTGGGCACGCTCCACACCACCCAGGCCCTGCTCCCCGCCCTGACCGCCTCGGGCGACGCCACCGTCCTCGTGCTCTCCTCCACCGCCGGGCACGGCACGTACGAAGGCGGCGGTGGCTATGTCGCCGCCAAGCACGGCGCGCACGTCCTCGCCGAGACGCTCCGCCTGGAGCTGTGCGGACAGCCCGTACGCGTCATCGAGATCGCCCCCGGCATGGTCAGGACCGACGAGTTCGCCCTCACCCGCTTCCGCGGCGACCAGGCCAAGGCCGCCAAGGTCTACGAGGGCGTCGCCGAGCCCCTGACCGCCGACGACGTCGCCGACACCATCACCTGGGCCATCACCCGCCCCTCCCACGTCAACATCGACCTCCTGGTCGTCCGCCCCCGCGCCCAGGCCTCCAACACCAAGGTGCACCGCGCCGGTTGACGATTCCGGCAGCTCCGGCAGAGGGCTGACGCACACCGGACCGGAAAGAGGGGGCCTGGCACCACCCCCGGCCCGGTACCCAGCCCTCCTGCCCGCCGCGCGCACCGTCGCGGCCGTCACCGGCCTCGCGCAGCTGTGGCCCTGGCTGCGCCGCCACCCCGTCCCGCACCGCTGGACCGGCCGCGCCTACTTCTTCGCCGGCGCCTTCCCCTCGGCGCTCGTGGGCATTGCGGTGCTCTTCCGACGAAGCTTTCGACAGCCCGTGACGGCTCCCGGCAGCCCTGCTCCTCAACATCATCGTCGCCGAGGCATGGATCCAGCACCGCTACGGCAAGCGGCGGACCCCCGTACCGCCGCCCGCCGCCGTCAGCCCTTCACACACACGACCTGCTTGAGCTTGGCCACGACCTCGACGAGATCCCGCTGCTGGTCGATGACCTTCTCGATCGGCTTGTACGCGCCCGGGATCTCGTCCACGACACCGGAGTCCTTGCGGCACTCCACGCCCCGTGTCTGCTCCTCCAGATCCCGCGTGGAGAACCGCTTCTTGGCGGCGTTGCGGCTCATCTTGCGGCCCGCGCCGTGCGAGGCGGAGTTGAAGGACGCCGCGTTGCCCAGGCCCTTGACGATGTACGAGCCGGTGCCCATCGAGCCCGGGATGATCCCGTAGTCGCCGGAGCCCGCGCGGATCGCGCCCTTGCGTGTGACCAGCAGGTCCATGCCGTCGTACCGCTCCTCCGCCACATAGTTGTGGTGGCAGGAGATCACCGGCTCGAAGGTCGGCTTGGCCTTCTTGAACTCCTTGCGGACGACGTCCTGGAAGAGCGCCATCATGATCGCGCGGTTGTACTTCGCGTACTCCTGCGCCCAGAACAGATCGTTTCGGTACGCCGCCATCTGCGGGGTGTCCGCGATGAAGACGGCGAGGTCCCGGTCGACCAGGCCCTGGTTGTGCGGCAGCTTCTGCGCCTGGCCGATGTGGAAGTCCGCCAGCTCCTTGCCGATGTTCCGGGAGCCGGAGTGCAGCATCAGCCAGACCGTTCCCGACTCGTCGAGACAAAATTCAATGAAATGGTTTCCGCTTCCAAGCGTTCCCATCTGCTTCGTGGCACGTTCCTGACGGAACTTGACCGCTTCCGCGATCCCCTCGAAACGCGTCCAGAAGTCCTCCCACCCCGACGTCGGGAAGCCGTGCAGCCGGCCCGGGTCCACCACGTCCTCGTGCATCCCGCGACCCACCGGAATGGCCTGTTCGATCTTCGAGCGGAGCCGGGAGAGGTCACCCGGAAGGTCGTTCGCGGTGAGTGACGTCTTGACGGCGCTCATGCCGCAGCCGATGTCGACGCCGACCGCCGCCGGGCAGACCGCGCCGTGCATCGCGATCACCGATCCCACCGTCGCGCCCTTGCCGTAGTGGACGTCCGGCATCACGGCCAGACCCTTGATCCACGGCAGGGTGGCGACATTGCGCAGCTGCTGCATGGCGACGTCCTCGACCGTGGACGGGTCCGCCCACATCCGGATCGGGACCTTCGCACCGGGCACTTCGACGTACGACATATCTTCCTCATTCCCCCGAAAAGCGATAAAGCGCAAAAGCCAGACAAAACACCCGATCAACGACAAGGGACCGGCGTGCGCGGCGATGCGTGCGGTAGACATTGTGTCCATCGGCCGCCCTTCGGCGGCAACCAGATTTCGTACCGGAAGGAGCCGGAGACGGTGCAGCGGAAGTCGTTCGTACCCGGTGCCGCGCTGGCGACAGCAGCCGTACTGGCCGCCACGCTCACCGCCTGCACCGGCGGCTCCGGCTCCGACAGCGGCAGCGAGGACCCCCAGAACGGCGACTCCTCCGCCGCGTCGCACACCGCCGAGCCGGGGAAGTTCAGCACGCTCCCCGAGCCCTGCCGCCTCCCGGCCCGCGGGACGCTGCGCGCCATGCTGCCCGGCGAGGACTCCGACAGCGCCTCGCCGGAGGACGCCGACGCGGTGTACGAGGGCACGCCCGCCACCACCTTCGACACCGACCGCAGCGTCGGCTGCCGCTGGAAGCGCGAGACCGCCGCCGGCACCCGCCACCTGAACATCGACCTGGAGCGGGTGGTCTCCTACGACGCCGCCGTCAGCGACGACGACAAGGCGCAGGAGATCTACAGCAGGAAGGAGCTGGCGGCGAAAATACCGTCCGGCTCGCCCTCCCCGTCCGCCTCCGCGCACCAGACACAGGAGCAGGACCAGAACCGGACGAAGGACGACCAGGACGGCGACGGCGCCAACGACGGCAAGGGCGCCGACGACGGCAAGGACAACAAGGACGGCGACGACGCCGGCAAGGGCGCGCAGGGCCGGGTCAAGGGCCAGGCCAAGGGCGGCGACGACACCGCGGCGCCGTCCCCCTCCGGCTCCCCCACCCCGAGCGCGGGCACCGGCACCGAGCCCCCTGCGGCCTCCACCGCCCCGCGCCTGCTGGACGACCTGGGTGACGCCGCCTTCCTCAACGACCGGCTCGTGACCGCCGACTCCGGCGTGCACCGCGACATCACCATCGTCTTCCGGTCCTCCAACGTCGTGGTGACCATCGAGTACGACCAGTGGTCCGCCGACAAAACGGGCCGCCCCGGCAGCCAGGAGCTCCAGGAGAAGGCCCAGAAGCTGGCCCGCGAGCTCGCGGAGAGCATCAGCGATTAGCCCGAATTGTCCGGCGAGTAACGTCACGAATCGACCGCTGGCCGCCATCCGCCGCGTACCGTGCCGACTAGTCCCGCGCGCGAGAGCCGCCCGTACGACGCCGTACGGGCCCCGGCTCTCCCGCCCCACCCGACGCACGACGATCGACGAACGACGACGAACAGCGAAGGAACCATGCACCGTTCAGCCAAGCGACTCGCCAGCCTTCTCGCCTGCGCAGCCGTACCGGTGATGCTCGTCGCCGGCTGCTCCTCCGACTCCGACAAGAAGGACAGCGGCGACTCCGGGAAGTCCGCCGCGCCCAGCGCCAGTGCCAGCGCGAGCGGCAGCGGAGCGAGCCCGTCACCCAGCGTCGCGCCCGCGAAGTTCAAGAAGCTGCCCGACCCCTGCCAGTCCGTGTCCAAGGACACCATCAACAAGCTGCTGCCCAAGGCGGACGAGAAGGGCAAGGCGGGCAAGACCTCGGACGCCGCGGCCCGCGCGTACTGCTCCTGGACCAGCTCCGAGGACCAGGGCGTGGACGGCACCCAGTACCGCTGGCTGGACATCGGATTCCAGCGCTACGACTCCAGCGTGGGCCTGGGCACCGGCGACAAGCGCGCCACCGACGCGTACAACCGCCAGGTCGACACGGAGAAGGGTGTCGAGGGCGCCAAGAACGTCAAGGCCGACAAGACCGGCGGCATCGGCGACGAGGCCACCTCGATCACCTTCGACTCCAAGGAGAACAAGAACGACTTCAAGAACCAGACGGTGGTGGCCCGTACCGCCAACGTCGTGGTCACCGTGCACTTCAAGGGCTCGGGCCTGGCCGGCGGCGACAGCCCGGACGCGGAGAAGATGCTCAAGGACGCGCAGAACACCGCCAAGGAGGCCGTGGCCTCCGTCGCCAAGGCGAACCAGTGACGGCGCGGCGCTAGCCGCCTTTCAGCTCACCTGCCCGGGTCGGAGAACTCCGCCCGGGCGGGCGCCGTCCGGGCGCCTCAGGCGCTCCGGCGGTTCCTGCGCTTGCGGTCCGCGTCGCCCCACCAGGCCAGGGCCGCACCGGCGAGGAGAATGCCGAGGTAGGCCGCCGACGGCAGGTCGAACCAGTGGGGCAGCAGGCCCCAGGCCTTGTCGGAGAAGGTCTGGCCGAAAAAGCCGAGCGCTCCTTGGATGATGGCGATGACGCCGATGATTTCCCTCATGGCTCCACCATCACGCGCTCGGCCCCGGGGATCGTCGTCCCCGGGGCCGAACCCGTACTCCGCCTAAAGTCGCAGCGCCGACCTCAGGCTCTCGTTCTCACGCCTTCGCAGCTCAGGCGCCCAGCAGCTTGCGCACCCGGTCCGCGCCGACGGCCAGCAGCAGCGTGGGCAGCCGCGGCCCGGTGTCCCGGCCGACCAGGAGGTGGTAGAGCAGCGCGAAGAAGGACCGCTGGGCGACCTTGAGCTCCGGCGTCGGCTTGGCGTCCGGCGTCAGCCCGGCCTGCACCTTGGGCACGCCGTAGACCAGCGTCGTCAGGCCGTCCAGCGACCAGTGCTCGTCCAGGCCCTCCAGCAGCAGCCGCAGCGACTCGCGCGCCTGCTCGTCCAGCTCGCCGAGCACGGCGGTGTCCGGCTCCTCGCGCACGATGGTGCGCTGCTCGGCCGGGACCTGGGTGTTGATCCAGTGCTCGGCCTTGTCGAGCCGGGGCCGGGTCTCCTCCAGGGAGGTGACCGGGTTGCCCGGGTCCAGTTCGCTCAGGATGCGCAGGGTCTGGTCCTCGGCGCCCGCGGTGATGTCCGCGACCGAGGCGAGCGTGCGGTACGGCAGCGGGCGCGGGGTGCGGGGCAGCTCGCCGGCGGCGGTGCGCACCGCGCGGGAGTGCGCGGCGGCGTCCGCGGGGAGCACGGAGCCGTCGGCGACCTTGGACTCCAGCTTGTCCCACTCGTCGTAGAGCCGCTGGATCTCCTGGTCGAAGGCGATCTTGAAGGACTGGTTGGGCCTGCGGCGCGCGTACAGCCAGCGCAGCAGCGGCGCCTCCATGATCTTCAGGGCGTCGCCGGGGGTGGGCACGCCGCCCTTGGAGGAGGACATCTTGGCCATGCCGCTGATGCCGACGAAGGCGTACATCGGGCCGATGGGCTGCTGCCCGTCGAAGATCTCGCGCACGATCTGGCCGCCGACCACGAAGGACGAGCCGGGCGAGGAGTGGTCCACGCCGGAGGGCTCGAAGATCACGCCCTCGTAGGCCCAGCGCATCGGCCAGTCGACCTTCCAGACCAGCTTGCCGCGGTTGAACTCGCTCAGGCTGACCGTCTCGCCGAAGCCGCAGGCCGTGCAGGTGTAGGCCAGCTCGGTGGTCTCCTCGTCGTAGGAGGTGACCTGGGTCAGGTCCTTCTCGCACTGCCCGCAGTAGGGCTTGTACGGGAAGTAGCCGGCCGAGCCGCTGCTGCCGTCGTCCTCGCTGGCGGCGCCGGAGCCCTCGGCGGCCTCCAGCTCGGCCGCGTCGACGGGCTTCTGCGACTTCTTCGCGGGGGCCTTCTTGGTGCGGTACTGGTCGAGGATCGCGTCGATCTTCGCCCGGTTCCTCATCGCGTGCAGGACCTGCTCGCGGTAGACACCGGAGGTGTACTGCTCGGTCTGGCTGATGCCGTCGTACTGAACGCCCAGCTCGGCCAGCGCCTGGACCATGGCGGCCTTGAAGTGCTCGGCCCAGTTCGGGTACGCGGAGCCCGCGGGGGCGGGCACCGAGGTCAGGGGCTTGCCGATGTGCTCGGCCCAGCTCTCGTCCACGCCCGCGACGCCGGCCGGGACCTTGCGGTACCGGTCGTAGTCGTCCCAGGAGATCAGGTGGCGGACCTCGTGGCCCCGGCGGCGGATCTCGTCCGCGACCAGGTGGGGGGTCATGACCTCACGGAGGTTGCCGAGGTGGATGGGGCCGGACGGGCTGAGGCCCGAGGCGCAGACGATCGGTTTGCCGGGGGCGCGACGCTCCGCCTCGGCAATGACCTCGTCCGCGAACCTGGAGACCCAGTCGGTCTCGGTGCTCTGCTGAGCCACGATCGGCCCTTCCTTTTCTCGTATCTCCGGAAAGCTTCCCGCCTCGACGTCCGGAAGCCTGAGCCTCCCATTGTCCCAGACGCAAAACTGATGGAACCGCCGTGGGATACTCGTCCGCAAACCCTTTCCACCACAACGGAACGGCCACCCTTCATGACTTCGGTCCCTTCCCTCGCAGCCACGGTCAACCAGCGCGTCGCGGACGCCCTCTCGGCAGCCCTGCCGGAGGCCGGCGCCGCGGACCCGCTGCTGCGACGAAGTGACCGGGCCGACTTCCAGGCCAACGGCATGCTGGCGCTGGCCAAGAAGCTCAAGGGCAACCCGCGCGAGCTGGCCGCCAAGGTCGTCGAGGGCCTGCCCGCCGATGACCTGTTCCAGGAGATCGAGGTCTCCGGGCCCGGCTTCCTGAACATCACGCTCACCGACCGGGCGATCACCGAGACGCTCGCGGCCCGCGCCGCCGACAGTGACCGGCTCGGCGTGCCGCTGAACCCGCACGCGGGCACCACCGTCATCGACTACGCCCAGCCCAATGTGGCCAAGGAGATGCACGTGGGCCACCTGCGCTCCGCCGTCATCGGCGACGCGCTGCGCCACATGCTGGACTTCACCGGCGAGAAGACCATCGGCCGCCACCACATCGGCGACTGGGGCACCCAGTTCGGCATGCTCATCCAGTACCTCATCGAGAACCCGGGCGAGCTCGCCCCGGCCGCCGAGGTCGACGGCGAGCAGGCCATGTCCAACCTGAACCGGGTCTACAAGGCCTCGCGGGCCGTCTTCGACGCCGACGAGGACTTCAAGGAGCGGGCCCGCAAGCGGGTCGTCGCCCTGCAGTCCGGCGACAAGGAGACCCTGGAGCTGTGGCAGCAGTTCGTGGACGAGTCGAAGGTCTACTTCTACTCCGTCTTCGAGAAGCTGGACATGGAGGTGCGGGACGACGAGATCGTCGGCGAGTCCGCGTACAACGACCTGATGCCGGAGACGGCGCGGCTCCTGGAGGAATCGGGCGTCGCGGTCCGCTCCGAGGGCGCGCTCGTCGTCTTCTTCGACGACATCAAGGGCAAGGACGACCAGCCGGTCCCGCTGATCGTGCAGAAGGCGGACGGCGGCTTCGGTTACGCGGCCTCCGACCTCTCGGCGATCCGGAACCGGGTCACCGACCTGAACGCGACGTCGCTGATCTACGTCGTCGACGTACGCCAGTCCCTGCACTTCAAGATGGTCTTCGAGACGGCCCGGCGCATGGGCTGGCTCAACGACCAGGTCAAGGCCCACAACATGGGTTACGGCACGGTGCTCGGCGCGGACGGCAAGCCGTTCAAGACGCGTGCGGGCGAGACGGTCCGCCTGGAGGACCTGCTGGACGAGGCCGCGCAGCGCGCCGCCGAGGTGGTGCGCGAGAAGGCGCGGGACCTCACCGAGGAGGAGATCCAGGAGCGCGGCGCCCAGGTCGGCATCGGCGCGGTGAAGTACGCGGACCTGTCGACGTCGGCGAACCGCGACTACAAGTTCGACCTGGACCAGATGGTGTCGCTCAACGGCGACACCAGCGTGTACCTCCAGTACGCCTACGCCCGTATCCAGTCGATCCTGCGCAAGGTGGACGAGACGAAGCCCGCCGCGCACCCTGAGCTCGAACTCGCCCCGGCGGAGCGGGCGTTGGGCCTGCACCTGGACGCGTTCGGCGCCACCGTCGCGGAGGCGGCGGCGGAGTACGCCCCGCACAAGCTCGCCGCGTACCTCTACCAGCTCGCCTCCCTCTACACGACCTTCTACGACCAGTGCCCGGTCCTGAAGGCCGAGGACGCCGACACGGTCGCCAACCGGCTCTTCCTGTGCGACCTGACCGGCCGCACCCTGCGCCAGGGCATGGCGCTGCTGGGCATCCGTACCCCCGAGCGCCTGTAGTCCGCGGGAAACCCCTGCGCGGTGGCCGTCATCCGATCCGGGTGACGGCCACCGCCGCTTTGAGCTCGGCCCAGAAGCCGGGGCCCGGGGTGATGCGCGGGCCGAGGCGGTAGACGACGGTCCGGTGGCGCCCGCGGACCTCAAGGCGCACTTCGCTGCGGCCGGGGTGGGCGGCCAGGATCTCCTTGAGGCGGGCCACCGCCTCGGCCGTCACGCCCGCCTCGGGGATCTGCAGCCGTACGGGCGCCTCCCGGCCCGCGGTACTGAGATCGGGGACGGTCAGCTCCATGGCCATCACCCGCGGTACGTCCTCCCGGCGGTCAAGGCGCCCTTTGACGAACACCACGGCGTCCTCGGCCAGTTGGGGCGCCGCCAGCCGGTAGGCGGCGGGGAAGAACATGCAGTCGATGGAGCCGGCCAGGTCCTCGACGGTGGCGATCGCCCAGGGGTTTCCCTGTTTGGTGACCTTGCGGGTCAGGGTGGAGACGACGCCGCCGAGGGTGATGACCGCGCCGTCGGCGAATTCCCCGCCGGTAAGCTGGGAGATCGCGGCGTCGGCCGTCTCGCCGAGGAGGTGTTCGAGGCCTTCGAGGGGGTGTGCGGAGACGTACAGGCCAAGCATGTCGCGCTCGTTGGCGAGCAGGGAGGTGCGGTCCCACTCCTGCGTGGAGAATTCCACGTCGAGCCCGAATCCCGGACCGTCGCCTTCGGCCTCGGCGTCCATGTCGGCGAAGAGGTCGAACTGCCCTTCCGCTTCCCTGCGTTTGACCGCGAGGACAGTGTCGATCAGTGACTCGTAGTGCTCGGTGAGCCCTTTGCGGGTGTGCCCCATCGCGTCGAACGCGCCCGCCTTGATGAGGGATTCGGTGGTGCGTTTGTTGCAGGCGGCGGCCGCCACCTTGTCGAGATAGTCGGGGAAGGACCGGTAGGCCCCCTTCGCCTCGCGTGCGCGCACAACACAGTCCACGACATTGCGGCCCACATTGCGTACCGCGGTGAGACCGAAGCGGATACGGTCCGTGCCCCGCGGGGTGAAGTCCGCGTCCGATTCATTGACATCGGGCGGCAGCACCGTGATGCCCATCCTGCGGCACTCGCTGAGATAGAGCGCCATCTTGTCCTTGTCGTCGCGTACGGAGGTCAGGAGCCCGGACATGTACTCCGCCGGGTGGTGCGCCTTGAGGTAGGCCGTCCAGTACGAGACCAGGGCGTACGCGGCGGCGTGCGCCTTGTTGAACGCGTATCCGGCGAAGGGGACCAGCACGTCCCACACCGCCTGAACGGCCTCGTCCGAGTAGCCGCGCTCCCTGCAGCCGGAGCGGAAGGGCACGAATTCCTTGTCGAGGACCTCTTTCTTCTTCTTGCCCATGGCGCGGCGCAGCAGATCGGCCTGGCCCAGCGAATATCCGGCGAGGATCTGGGCGGCCTTCTGCACCTGTTCCTGATAGACGATCAAGCCGTAGGTCAGGCCGAGGACTTCCTTCAGCGGCTCGGCCAGCTCCGGGTGGATCGGGGTGATGTCCTGCTGGCCGGTCTTGCGCAGCGCGTAATTGGTGTGGGAGTTCATGGCCATCGGGCCCGGCCGGTACAGGGCGGTGACCGCCGTGATGTCCTCGAAGTGGTCGGGCTTCATCAGCCGGAAGAGCGCGCGCATGGCGTTGCTGTCGAACTGGAAGACGCCGAGGGTGTCGCCGCGCGCGAAGAGCTCGAAGGTCGCGGGATCGTCCAGCGGCAGGTCCAGCAGCCGCAGTTCCTCACCCGTGTTCTGCCGGATGAGCCGGACCGCGTCGTCCATGATCGTGAGGTTGCGCAGCCCGAGGAAATCCATCTTCAGCAGGCCGAGGGATTCACAACTGGGGTAGTCCCACTGCGTGATGGTGACGTTGTCGGTGTGCCGCACCCACACCGGTACGTGATCGGTGATCGCCTCGCTCGACATGATGACTCCGGCCGCGTGCACCCCCATCTGCCGCACCAGGCCCTCCACGCCCTTCGCGGTGTCGATGACCTTCTTCGCGTCCGGCTCGCTCTCGTACATCTCCCGGATCTGCCCCGCCTCGCCGTACCGCGGGTGCTCCGGGTCCGTGATCCCGCTGAGTTCGATGCCCTTTCCGCCGGCGTCCGGTGGCATGGCCTTGGTGAGCCGGTCGCCCATCGCATAGGGATAGCCGAGCACCCGCGCGGAGTCCTTGATGGCGTTCTTCGCTTTGATCGTGCCGTACGTGCCGATCATCGCGACCTTGTCGGCGCCGTATTTCTCGGTGACGTACCGGATCACTTCCCCGCGCCGCCGCTCGTCGAAATCGATGTCGACATCGGGCATCGAGACGCGCTCCGGATTGAGGAACCGCTCGAAGATCAGGCCGTGTTCGATCGGATCGAGGTCGGTGATCCCCAGGGCGTACGAGACGAGCGAACCGGCCGCCGAGCCGCGCCCGGGGCCCACCGCGATGCCGTTGTCCTTGGCCCACATGATGAAGTCGGCGACCACGAGAAAGTATCCGGGGAAGCCCATCTGGACGATGACGTCCATCTCGTACGCGGCCTGCCGCCGATAGCGCTCCTCCACACCCTGTGGGAAACGCTTCCGGAGCCCTCGGCCCACTTCCTCCCGGAACCAGCTCACCTCCGTGTGCCCCTCGGGCACGGCGAATCTCGGCATCAGGTCGCGCTTGGCGAACATGCCGCCGGTGTCGATCTGCTCCGCGACCAGAAGGGTGTTGCGGCAGCCCTCCTGCCAGGCGTCGGAGGAGTCGACGGCGTACATCTCCTCGGCCGACTTCAGGTGATAGCCGGTGCCCTCGAAGCGGAAGCGGTCCGGGTCGGAGAGATTCTTTCCGGTCTGGATGCACAGCAGCGCGTCGTGCGCGGAGGCCTCGTGGGCGTAGGTGTAGTGCGAGTCGTTGGTGACCAGCGGCGGGATGCCGAGCTTGTTTCCGATCTCCAACAGGCCGTCCCGCACCCGGCGTTCGATCTCGATGCCGTGGTCCATCAGCTCCAGGAAATACCGGCCCGCGCCGAAGATGTCCCGGTATTCGCCCGCCGCCCGCAGCGCCTCGTCGAACTGCCCCAGCCGCAATCGCGTCTGCACCTCTCCCGAGGGGCAGCCGGTCGAGGCGATCAGCCCTTTCGACCAGCGCGCGAGGGTCTCCTTGTCCATCCGCGGCCATTTGGTCAGCCAGCCCTCGGCGTACGCGTCCGAGGACAGCCGGAAGAGGTGGTGCAGCCCGGTTTTGTCCGCCGCCCAGATCGTCTTGTGCGTATAGCCGCCGGAGCCCGAGACATCGTCCCGCTTCTGGTGCGGCTGCCCCCACTGGACTTTGCGCTTGCTGCGCCGCGACGTTGGCGCCACGTACGCCTCGATGCCGACGATCGGTGTCACGCCCGCGCTCTTCGCCTGGTGGAAGAAGTCGTACGCGCCGTGCAGATTGCCGTGATCGGTCATGGCGATATGCGTCATGCCCATCGCGTTGCAGGCGTGGAACAGGTCCTTCAGCCGCGCGGCACCGTCCAGCAGGGAGTACTGGGTGTGCACATGCAGGTGCGTGAACGGCCGGGAAGGGGGAGTGCTGTTGACCATCGTCCTCCTCCCCCTTTCTCACTCGGCCCGGGCGGTGATGCTCTCCGCGATCGCCCGCAGCCCCGCGGCCACGTCCTGCGCCGAGGGCGCGTGCTCGGGGTCCACCAGCCACTGCTGGCTCAGGCCGGCGACCAGCGCCATGTGCACCGAGCCGACCGCCCGCGCCAGCTGCGGGTCCGCCTCGGCGTCGATGCCGTGCAGTTCGGCGGCCATCCGGGGCCGCGAGCGCTCCATCGCGTCGGCGATCTGCTGCCGTACCTCGGGCGAGCGCTCGGCCTGCGCGAAGGCCTCGACCGTGGAGACCAGCATCGGGCGGTGGCTGCTGTTCGCCGCGATGACCTGCTCCCACATCTCCCGCAGCCGCCCGAGCGCGTCGGCGCGCTCCGCCCCGCCGTCGTCGGCGGCCGTCGCCACCGCCTTGTCCCCCCACTCCATGACCGTCTCCATCAGCGCGGCGTTCAGCAGCCCTTCCTTCGACCCGTAGTGGTAATTGATCGAACCGAGCGGGGCCCCGGCCGCCGCCGCGAGGTCCCGCGAGGTGGTACGCGCATACCCGCGCTCCTGTAGGCATCGCTTGGCCCCGGCCATCAACTGTTCACGGTGTCCCATGGCGGCAGACCCTACCCCATCCTTGAACGATCGTTCAGAACGACCGTTCAAGCCGGGTGTTTCGGCACGTCACAGCGCCACCCCGCTTGACCCTCACACCGATGTGAGCCTCTACCGTCCTTTCCATGAGCACTCAGCAAGCACTTCCCGCCCCCCGTTTCGACACCTTCGTCCAGGGCAGCGGCCCCGCCCTCCTCCTGGCGCACGGCGCCGGCGGCGGCATCGAGGGCAACTTCGGCTACGTCCTGGAGGATCTGTCCCGGGATCACGCCCTCGTCGGCCCGCACTACCCGGGCGCGGGCAGCACGCCCGTGGACGACGCTCCGCTCCAAATAGACGATCTCGCCGACCAGTTGGTGGCCTCCGCCGTCGCCGCCGGGCACGAGTCCTTCACCGTCGTCGGCGAATCCCTCGGTACGGCCGTGTCGATACGCATCGCCGCCCGCCACCCCGAGCGCGTACGGGCCCTCGTCCTGACCGCGGGCTTCGCCAAGGCGGACCCCAGCCTCGGACTGACCGCCGAGCTGATCAAGGTCCTGACGGCGGCGGGGGAACGGCGCAGTGCGGCGCGGGTGGCCCTGGTGGGCGTCTCGACTGAGGACGAGCTGGCGCGGCTGTCTGACGCGGACCTCGAGCAGGCCGTCGATGCCGTACAGGCCGGAATGCCCCCGGGCATGGCCGACCATTTCGATCTGGTCTCCCGCGTGGACGTACGCGAGGACCTGGCCGGCATCGCCGTACCCACCCTGGTCCTCTCCCCGGCCGAGGACCGCATGGTCCTGCCGGAGAGCTCCCGGCGCCTGGCCCGCGGCATCGTGGGCGCCGAACTGATCGACATCCCGGGTGGCGGGCATGTGCTGAGCGAGGAGCGCCGGGCGGTGTGGCTGGGCCACGTACGGGAGTTCCTGGCGCGCGTGGGGGTGTGAGTGCGGGGGCCGGGCGGGGGGGGGGGGGGGGGGGGGGGGGGGGGGGG